>CADBQZ010000001.1 GCA_902796865.1 uncultured Ruminococcus sp.
CCTGTAAACATCACAGCACCTCCCATTCAGCCTTTATGTCATTTTCAATAAGAGTTATATATGGTCTTGAAAGCTTAGGGCAGTTTTCCGGATCGTCAAATCCTTTTCCGCCAAGAGGAGTAAAAGCCTCCCTGCCGCCCAGAAGCTTTGGCGATATATATGAGATGACACGGTTTACTATACCGTTTTTCAAGGCGGAAAATGATAGTTCCGAACCGCCTTCCAAAAGAATGCTGTTTATCTTCATTTCACCCAGTTTTTTCATAAGAAATACAAGATCGGTGCGGCCGTCTTTTTCGGGAGTAAATACTATCTCAGCCCCATATGAAGACAGCATATCAGCTCTTTTTTTGTCAGCTTTTTCAGTACAGGCTATGATAGTTCTTATGCTTTTTGCTGTCTTTACGATGTAAGAATCTTCCGGTATCCTAAGATTACTGTCACAGATTATACGAACAGGGTCACGGCCGTTTTCGAGGCGGCAGGTGAGCTTCGGGTCGTCTTTTATGACTGTTTCAACGCCTGTCATTATCCCTGTACACCAAAGCCTTAATTTTTGTACATCAAGCCTTGAGCTTTCGTTTGAGATCCATTTTGACCTTCCGGTATAAGCTGCCGTTTTCCCGTCGGCAGTCATTGCATATTTTAGTACAACATATGGTGTTTTATTTAAGATATAATGGAAAAATACCGGATTCAGTCTGTCACATTCATCTTTCAGAACACCTGTGACAACTTCTATGCCATTTTTTCTAAGAATCTCTGCACCCTTTCCGGCGACGAGCGGATTCGGGTCGTCTGAACCCATGTACACTTTTTTTATGCCGCTTTGTATTATTATATCTGTACACGGCGGAGTTTTTCCGCTGTGACAGCATGGCTCAAGGGTGACATAGATCTCAGCGCCGCTGACATCTTCAGGCGAATTCAGTATAGCATTTCTTTCAGCGTGAAATTCACCATACCGCTGATGATAGCCACGAGAGATGATACACCCGTTTTTAACAATAACAGCTCCTACAAGTGGATTCGGATCTACATATCCAAGACCTTTTTTAGCTTCATTTATAGCCTCTCTCATGAGGTCATGTTCTGTCAAAGGATCACCTTCTTTAAGACAAAAATAAAGAGCTCCGTTTTGAACAAACGGAGCAGAAAATACAAATACCAATGATATTCGTAAAAGTTGCTTTCTCTCATCCAGACTTCTACTGTCGGTCACGGGATCTAACCGTGTCATGCACTTTTTTGTGCTCGCAGACTATACTGCCGGTAGGGAATATCACCCTGCCCCGAAAACATCTTACAATATCATTTTATCACACATGGAATTCGTTGTCAATAGCATCAGACATTTTATATAGTGAAAATGTCTCATTACGTTGCATTATCTTTAAGTTCGGCTTTTTTTTCCTGTTCTTCGCCGAACTTTTCGCTTATAAGTGCATACACTATCGAAAGTATCGGTACACCAAGTATCATTCCGACGATCCCGGCAAGTCCGCCGCCTATCGTGATAGCAACAAGCACCCAGAGTGATGGAAGACCGACTTTGTTTCCGACAACACGGGGATAGATAAAGTTTGCGTCTACCTGCTGTATCACTATTATGAAGATTATGAACCATACAGCGTCAAGCGGCTTTATGAGAAGGAGTATGAATGCTCCCGGGATAGTACCGATTATCGGACCTACTATCGGTATAACGTTTGTGACACCTACGATAACGCTTATGAGCGGTGCATAATCAAAGCCTATGATCGACATTCCGATGAAACAGAGTATCGCCATTATAACAGCCTCTATTATCTGTCCGCTTATAAAGTTTGAAAATGTTGTGAATGACATAGTAGTTATCTTTTCAAAGCGATAGTAGCGCTCTCCCTTTATTGCGAGCTGAGTAAGTTTTCTTGCATTCTTTTTTAGATTTTCTTTGTTGATAAGGATATATACCGAAAAGACGATACCCATAAATCCATCATATATCCAGGTTATTATATCTGATGTAAAGCCCATCATTTTCTGAAGCATTTCCGGGAAATTGCTTACAAGATCGGTTATAGTATCTTTAAATTTAACAGCGATATTTTCAATAATAGATGCAATATCAATATGACCGCCGAACATATCTCCGAATTTATCAAGCTTACTTGATGAAAGAAGCTCTTTGAAATTCTTTATATAGTCATTTATGTTTGAACCAAAAAGAGTGATACTATCATAAAGCTGCGGTACTATGAATACGATTATTGCTGTGAGGATCGCTATTGTCACAAGGTATGTCGTGACGCAGGCAAGCACGAACGGAGCTTTTCCGGTAGTGATCTTTCCGGTTTTTTTGCTTTTCCGTCTTTTTCGCCTTCGCTTTTTTATCATTGCAAATAAAAGCCTGTATCTGTACTGGAAGAAATTCATTGGACGATTGAGTGCGAATGCTATAACGCCGCCTATTATTATAGGTCTTAGTATATACAAAGCACCGCTTATTATATCAATAAAACCTTTGTATCGCAGGATAGCAAAGATAAGAACTACAATGATGCTTCCGCTTATTATCAATGTTTTGGCAAGACGATTATTTTTTATTGAGAATTTTTTTTTCATATCACACCTCGGAGCTTTTTATCCTCATTGAGATGTCGAAGCATTTGACCGAATGAGTAAGAGCGCCTAATGAGATTATATCAACACCTGTAAGGGCGACTTCACGGATATTTGCAAGAGTAATGTTTCCGGAAGCTTCAAGCTTTGCACGTCGGTTTGTGAGTTTTACAGCAAGCGCCATATCATCAGGAGTCATATTGTCGAGCATTATTATCTCACAGCCGCATTCAAGTGCTTCGTTGAGTTCATCAAAGTTTCTGACTTCAACTTCTGCCTTGCACATATGACCGCATTTCTTTCTGAGTGCATTCACAGCTGCTGTTATCGAGCCGTAAGCATCTATGTGATTATCCTTTAGCATAGCGCCATCAGAAAGATTAAAACGATGATTTCTTCCGCCGCCTACTGTTACAGCGTATTTCTGGAGCGCTCTTAATCCCGGCAGAGTTTTTCTTGTATCGGTAATTACTGCGTTAGTGCCTTTTGTGAGCTTTACACATTCTCTCGTTGCAGTAGCTATGCCCGACATATGCTGGAGTATATTAAGGGCAGTTCTTTCACCTTTCAAAAGTGTTTTAGTGCTCCCTTTAAAATTAGCGATCACGTCGCCTGATTTTACACGGGAACCGTCTTTTAAAAAGATCTCTTTTTTGAGTTTGCCGCCAAGAAAGTCGAAAACTCTTGCCGCTATGTCTATTCCGCAGAGCACACCGCTGTCTTTAGCAACCAGATAAGCAACGCTTTCGTGGTCGTCGTCAATAAGATTATCGGTAGTGACATCAATATAATTTATATCCTCTGCAAGAGCGGTCTTGATTATATTGTCTATATATATCCTGTCAAGCATAAAGCTTCTCCTTTACAGTTTATCAGATTACTTCTTTCAAAATAAGATAAGCAACAGTTACAAGCGATTTTGCTTCGATATAATCCGGATCTATATGGAATTTACCGGTCGAAAGTTCACGCTTTATTTCCTTTATGCGTTCAAATCCCTCAACGGCAGCTTTTTTATCAGGTATAACAAAATAGCTTTGCTGCATTATATGCCGTGTTTCAGTGCGGAATCCATGGGGGATCTTCGGTGCATCTGCATCATGTTCAAATACAGTATCTTCAAATTCTTTTGTATGATCTATATTTTTTACAGCTATGTCATTTGCAGCTCTCTTTGAAAACACAAGCGCTTCAAGAAGAGAGTTGCTTGCAAGTCTGTTGTTGCCGTGAACGCCTGTATGCGAACATTCGCCTGCTGCGTAAAGACAATCTATCTTTGTTCTTGCACAGCTGTCAACGTCTATACCGCCCATAAGGTAATGCTGACACGGGAAGACAGGCACCTTATCCTTGGTAAGGTCATATCCTTGTGCAAGGAGATTTTTATATATCATAGGGAAGCGGTCTTTTAAAAATCCTGGATCCTTCCTTGATATGTCCAGATAGAAGTCAGTAGAATCAAGTTTTCTGCTTTCCTGTATTATCGCATGAGAAACGACATCTCTCGGCGCAAGTTCAAGCCTTTCATCATAATCCTGCATGAATCTCTCACCGTTTTTATTGAGAAGATATGCACCCTCGCCTCTGACAGCTTCGGAAATAAGAAAACATTCTCTTGTGTGACGGTTGTTGAACGCTGTCGGGTGGAACTGTACAAGGCTAAGATTTTTTATATCTGCGCCAAGTTCATATGCAAAAGTGATACCGTCACCGGTAGCGATAGCGGAATTTGTTGTAAATTCATAAACACGTCCTATACCGCCGGTCGCAAGTATCATAAAGTGGCAGTTGAAACTTTTGTGTATCTCATCATGCCATGTATCAATAGAAAAACCTGTTGAGGTCTTTCTTATTTCCGAAAGATATGTGTTTTCCATTATATCCACATTCGGAAGTCCTTTTACTTTTGCAAGGAGTTTTTCGACTATCTCTCTGCCGGTCGCATCCTTATGGTGGAATATCCTGTGACGGCAGTGACCGCCTTCGAGCGTTCTGTGATAATCTCCGTCCGGAGTTTTATCGAAATCAACTCCCAAGTCGATAAGATTGCTTATAGCATCGGCAGCTTCATTTACTAAAATATGGACAGTTTCAGTATTGTTTTTGAAACCGCCTGCTATCATTGTATCATTCTGATGAAGTCCTATATCATCATTCGGAGAATTATATACTCCTGCGATGCCGCCCTGTGCAAGCGCAGAGTTACAGAGCATAAGCTCACGCTTGCAAAGCAAAAGAACGCTCAATTCTTTTGGGATATTTATGGCGGCATTAAGGCCAGCCGTACCGCCGCCGGCTATTATAACGTCATAATTTTTAGACATGATGAACCCAACTTTTCTAGTTATTAAAATTGACAGATAAGCTATTATAAAAAGCTCTCTATCTGAATATACTATCTTTTATTATAACATTGATTTTAAAATATGTCACTATTAATATTGACTAAATTTTCATAAAAATCAAAAAAAATTTAGTTTCAAACTTATTTTCCGCCAAGTTTATATAGAAACGGCTCAAATATAACACCTTCTGAAAGGGGAGTACCCAAAAAGACTGTCCTTTCGATAGCCTGAGAGATGAATTCTCCGGATATTCTTACTGCTTCGTGAAGACTTCTGCCTTTAAGCACAAAAGCACATACTACAGATGAGAATATGTCTCCTGTACCGGAAAAGACTTGCTTTTCTCTGTTGACTTCGCTCATTCGTATATCTCCGTCGTCATAAGTCATATTTATCATCTTATCGTCCTTTACTATACCGGTAAGAACGATTTTTGCTGAGGTTATCTCGGCGGTTTTCCTTATAAGTTTTACCGCTTCTTCCGGATATATCTCTTCTCCACGGTAAGGGGTATCAGTAAGAAAGCAGGCTTCGGTTATATTAGGAGTCAGTATATCAGCCATTACCGCAAGCCTTTTCATGCCTTTTTGCATTTCTTCTGTATATGTAGCGTAGAGTTTTCCGCCGTCGCCCATTACCGGGTCTATAACTACACAGCCGTTTTTGTGGTTAGATATAAATTTTTCTACCGCTTTTATCTGCTTTGCAGAGCCTAAGAATCCGCTGTATATGCCATCAAATTCGAGATCGCTCCAGTTTGCAAGGTATGGATCCATACTGTCGGTAAGATCTCTGAAATAAAATTTATCAAAACCGGTATGCTTTGAAAGCACCGCTGTCGGTACCGGACAAGCCTGGACTCCTGATGCGGACAAAACGGCTATTGCCGTTGTCAGCGAACAGCGTCCGAATCCCGAAAGGTCATTTATGCAAGCTGCTCTTGGTATTCTCATTTTTTTATCACCTGTGAATATAATGTACTTTTTGAATGTTCTGTCTGCGCTGCAATTTTTTTGCAGGCTTCTGATATTTTTTCACCGTTATCAATAAGCTCCCTTACAAGGTCTGCTGCCTGTTCAAGTGTGAGTTTTTCAAAAGGTTTTTTCTTTTCTGCACCTTCTACTACAAGAACATATTCACCTTTCGGATCTTTTTCCGAATAGTATTTACAAGCTTCGGAAATAGTCATTCTAAGTACTTCTTCGTGTATTTTTGTAAGCTCACGGCAAAGGGAGATCTTCCTGTCGCCGAATGTTTTTAGCATATCGTTCAAAGTGTTTCTGAGTTTATGCGGAGCTTCATAGAATACAAGCGTTCTTGTATCGTCCTTTATGCTTTCAAGATGCTCAAAACGCTGTTTTTTGGTGACCGAAATAAAACCTTCAAAGGAAAATCTTGCAGTCGGAAGCCCGGAAACTGCGACTGCCGATATGACAGCACTGGGGCCCGGCACAACTTTTATATCAATGTCTCTTTCGGCGCATATCCTGACCAGAACTTCTCCCGGATCTGATATACATGGCATACCGGCATCGGTAACTATTGCCGCATCTTCTCCGTTTTGTATCCTGTCTGCTATCTTTTCGGCAGTTTCAATACTGCTGTGCCCGTGGAAGCTCACAAGAGGTTTCTTTATCTCTGTCCTGTTTAATAGCTTTAATGTAACACGGGTATCTTCTGCCGCTATAAAATCGACTGCTTTCAGCGTATCGAGCTGTCTTAGCGTTATATCTTCCATATTGCCAATAGGCGTTCCAACAACAAACAATGTTCCCATTATTATCCTTCTCTCTGTGAAAGCCCCATGCCGTATATGCTTTCCATTTCTTTTGTGTATCCGCCGCCTTCCCAGACATACATCTGAGGCAGCACTTTCATAAAAGGCTTTGAACCTTTTCTTCCTTCTATAAGGAAAAGCCACGGAGCGCTGCTTTCATTTTTGCTTACAAAACGAAGCGTTTTCGGCTCTATATGATTCTGCTTCATAGCATATATCACATCCGAGAGCCTTTCGGGACGATTGCACAGACACAATCTGCCGCCGAATTTCAAAAGCCTGTCCGCAGCACGGCACACATCATTTATATTGCAAAGTATCTCATGACGTGCTATCCTGTGAGCGTCCGCAGCACTTTCGATACCTGCACCTGCTGCCTTATACGGAGGATTGCAGGTGACAAGACTAAGTTTCCCGAGTGGTGCATCAGCCCATAGTTCTTTGAGGTCGGCACATACCGGAACTATCGAATCTATATTATTCTTTTCAAGGCTTATTTTCAGCTGATCTATCGCCTGAGCCTGTATGTCAACGGCATAGGTGACAGAAGGCGGACAGCATCGCTGCATTATTAGCGGTATTATGCCGCAGCCTGTACCCAAGTCAC
>CADBQZ010000002.1 GCA_902796865.1 uncultured Ruminococcus sp.
GCGACTTCGCTTGTACCGCCGCCTATATCCACTATCATGCTTCCGGTAGGATCTGATACAGGAAGACCTGCTCCCATAGCAGCAGCCATAGGTTCTTCCACAATAAATACACGTTTAGCACCCGCATTTTCAGCAGCCTCCTTTACTGCACGTTTTTCAACGGCTGTAACTCCGGATGGGATACATATTATTACTCTGGCCTTTGTAAAAAATGTTCCTCTTAAAGCTTTTTTTATAAACTCCTTCAAAAGGGTAGTAGTTATATCAAAGTCTGCAATAACGCCGTCTTTAAGCGGTCTTACAGCAACTATCGAGCCGGGAGTTCTTCCTATTACTTCCTTTGCTTTTTGTCCGACATATTTCGGTTTATCCGTTCTCGTATCGACCGCAACGACCGAAGGCTCACGGATTATTATACCTTTTCCTCTCATATATACGAGAGTATTGGCAGTACCGAGATCTATTCCTATATCCTTAGTCAACATACATATCTCCTTATTTGAAGTGCTTTTTAAAGCACGGAAAATTTCTTAGATAATGAGCATTATACCGCAATTATTTTCGTGCAGTAATGCTCTATATATCTATTATACCACCAAACGGTAATTTTAACAACAATCCCTGTAAGAAAAATTGTGAAATGCAAATATAACTATTTTTATCTATTTTGACAGTATTCGTCACAGGCAAATAAATGTTTATAATTTTATGCACTTTAGGGCATAATAATGTCTTTTATTCTTATTCAAAGAGTATTTTTAAGCTATCATCTTTTTAAGCTTCGGATAGACTGCTATTGCCGCTATTATGAATATTATCTGTGCGACACTTATAGAAAATCCTATTCCGAATGTGAAATTAAAAAGAGAGAGATCTATATCTGTGGGAGCGATGCTGATGCCTTTTGAATATGCAAGCCAGCTTAATGCGCTTATATTTCCGGCAAGTGAAGCAGTAAGCGCTCCTACTATCGAACCTGCAAGTATAAGTCCGATAAGTAACAATGTATTTTTCATTTTTGCTGTCCTTTCTTTTGGAAGATCACTTTCCTGTAGAACCGAATCCGCCGCTGCTTCTGTCTGTTTCATCAAGTTCAGATACTTCTGTTATCTCCGGAAGTATCACAGGTGTCATGACGAGCTGAGCGATACGCATTTTATCGGTCACGGTAAAATCTTCTTTACCGTGATTTATCAGAGCGACTTTTATCTCTCCTCTGTAATCGCTGTCAACTACTCCTACACAGTTTGCAGGGGCTATACCGTGCTTTGATGCAAGTCCGGATCTTGCGTAGATAAGCAGTACACATTCATCTGTATCAGGTGCTGCTGCTATACCTGTTCCGATCATCTTTATTTCTCCCGGACGGATAACAACATTGCTCTCTATACAGGCATACAGATCCATTCCTGCACTTCCTGCCGTTGCCTGCATTGGTATCACAGCATTTTCATTTAGTTTCTTTATCTTTAACTTGTGTTTCATTTTTTTCCTCCGTTCATAATACTCCTCTGTAATAAAGCCCTCTTGTTATATTATTTCGGCTATGTGCGCCGTTTATATATTCTTTTATTATCTCTTCTACCTGTTCAGGGCTTTCGTTTGTGAAATAAAGCGTATGGAAGCTCACATTGTTTATATCGCTCAGTCTGTCAGCCATATACAATGGCTGACTGTTGAGTATCTCTATATACTTTTTATCGTGGCATATGACTTTGTTTTTCATGCCCATACGGTCAAAAACGCATTTTTCGCATTTTTCACAACCTATCTCATTTCTTATGGGACAGCTGCGGCATAGCATTACAGGAAGATTTCCATAGGTTATCAGACCTGTTTTTATGTTCTTTTTGAGTGCAGCTATCTGTCCGAGCTTTAGTTCAAATGAAAGGGTAATATCTTCAAGTCCCTGTTGCTGATAAAACTTAAGGCTGTAAGAGTTTGAAACATTCAGCGAAAAATCTCCGTGAAGAGTATATCCCAAAGCCTTGCCGGATCTTATGTATGCTATATTATTGCACAGAAGATGTTCGGCACCGTTTTCACGGCAAAGCTTTAAAAGCCTTATCGTTTCAGGTTCGTTGAGAATAAATCTTGGCGGTTCAATAATTATCTTTGAAATATCATAATTGATCCCGGGAGCATCAAGAAAACTCTCCATAGGTATTATTATCTTGTCTGCTTTTTTTGCAGCTTCTATTTGTGCAGAATCTGATACCCTTGCTCTTATTTCGCAAAGTTCTTCTTTTATATTTTCGTTTATATTATCAAGCTTTTCAAACTCGTATGCCGGAGTATTTTTTTCTATTTTGAGACGGTCAAGCTTTTGGATCACACTTCGTCTCATGGAATTTATCGAGCTTGCGCTTAACATGACATCGTCATCTATGTAAGCCGCTACTCCGCCGAATTCATAGATAGTACCACCGAGCTTTGAAAGCTGTCTTGCGATAGTATCACCGTCGAGAGGTTTATTTATTGCTTCTTCCGGTATATCACCAGTAACTTCCGCCTTGATGCCGGACGCTCCTGCCATAAGCGTTGCCGGCTCATCACGCTTTACAACTGCTTTGAAATGAACTGCTGATAGTTTTATCTCACGGCTGTAGTTTTTACGTATTTCAGGGAGAAGCTTTGCTGCTGCTGTAACGTCTTCTTTTTCACGCACACCGAACATATTATCAAGCTTTCCTGTATAGTATCCGTCGGTGAATCCGTTTCTTGAAAATATTGCACGAAGCAGTGACATATCAGGCATTTTACCGTCAAGCGCCTGTACACAAGCCATTACTGCGGAAGCAACATATTCGGGCCTTTTCATTCTTCCTTCTATCTTGAAGGAGGTCACTCCGGCCATTTTAAGCTTTATAAGATGCTTTAAAAGTGACAGATCTTTCAGTGACAGTGCATTTACATCTTCTTTTCCGAGAGAAGAGTAGGGAAGTCTGCATGGCTGAGCACATAAACCTCTGTTTGCACTGCGCTGACCTATCAGTGATGAAAGATAGCATTGTCCGGAAAGACACATACAAAGCGCACCGTGTACAAAAACTTCTGTTTCTATATCAAGACTGCTTATGTCTTCTATCGTATCCGCATCAAGTTCTCTTGCTAAAACGACACGCTTAAAACCATTTTCTTTAAGAAACAATGCGGCTTCTTTTGTATGAACGCTCATTTGCGTCGAACCGTGGATCATAGCATCGGGTATCACCTGCTTTATTATTTTTGCAGCACCCATATCCTGTACTATGAAAGCATCTGTTCCTGCCTTTGCGGCACTTATTATAAATTTTTCAAAATCCTTTGCCTGCTGGTCATGTATTATCGTGTTGGTGGTGACATAGAGCTTTACATCGTGAAGATGACAGAAGTCAGCGGCTTCTTTAAGCTCTTCGGTATCAAAGTTTACTGCATTCTGTCTTGCAGAAAAATTTTTTCCGCCTATGTAAACGGCATCAGCACCGCAGTTCACCGCCGCAGTAAGCGATTCCATGCTTCCGGCAGGAGCTAAAATCTCATTATTTCTGATCATTTTTTATTATCTTTAAGTGTCTTTATTTCTTTTTCAAGCTGATCTATCTTTGCACGAAGCGCTTCGTTTTCTTTTACAGCAGCATCACGCTCTATTCTTGATTTGCCTGCTTCGTCTACATATTCTTTTGCCTGTTCTCTTACATTATCGAGATTTGACTGTGTTTTATTCAGATCGTCAAGCGATGAAAGCGCTACCATTACTGCTGCCGAATACTGAGAGATAGATGAATTTGCTCTTGTAAGTTCATTTATCTTCTTTTCAAGCATTTTTCCAAGTCCGTAAACATAGCTTGGCGGTTCTTCCGTCTGAAGCATATAATCTTTGCCGCATATAACGACTTTAACTCTGTTTAGCATAAATACTGTTCCTTTCATTCTGAATGTGTCAATAATATCTTATAAGTGCCCGTACCTTTCCAAGTACAGCAACATCGTCGGCTATGATAGGCTCCATATCGTCATTTTCCGGCTGAAGTCTGTAATGACCGTTTTCTTTGAAAAAAGTCTTCACTGTTGCTCCTTCGCCGTCAACAAGTACGACTGCCACTTCGCCGTTTTCAGCGTGTGAAGTCTTTTCGACTATCACGGTATCTCCGTTATAGATACCTATATTTATCATGCTTTCGCCTTTAACTTTAAGTGCGAAAAGTTCTCCCTGATAATTTCTATCCGGTTCAAAATTGATATATTCGGTTATGTTTTCAGAGGCGAGTATCGGCTGACCGGCTGCTACTTCGCCGACCAAAGGCACTGCTATGCTGCTGCGGCTGTTTGCGATCTTTATCGCACGGTTGCAGCCGTCTGTTTTTTCAAGATAACCTTCGTCAATAAGAAGGTTTATATATTTGTGCACGGTCGAGGTGGAGCTTATCCCGACAGCGCCGCATATCTCACGGACTGTCGGCGGATAGCCGCTGTTTATTGAATCTCTTATATATTCATAAATATCCTGCGCCTTTTGATTGAGCATAACTTTTCACTTATCCTTTGAGCTTTTTGCAGATCATTTTTGCGACTTTATATACATCACCGCATCCGAGGGTTATAACAAGATCTCCGTCTTTTGCATTTTCGCAGATATAATCGCAGACATCATCAAAGTTTTTATATTTTCTTTCGTCTGTATATTCTTCTGCTTCGTCCTGCGGGAAATATATACAGCCTTCTATTTTTTCACCGAGATCCTTTGTAAATATATTATAGGTATTTTTCTCTCTTGATCCCATTATATCTGTGAGTACTGCTGTATCGGGTATCGAAAGCGCTTTAACGAAGTCGTCGAGAAGAAGTGCTGTTCTTGAAAATGTGAACGGCTGGAAAACAGCCCATACTTTTCTGTATCCCATTTCCATAGCGGCTTTGAGGGTGACTTCAAGTTCTTTCGGATGATGTGCATAGTCGTCAACTATAGTTATGCCTTTTTCTTTTCCGACAAGCTCGAATCTTCTTCCGGCACCACGGAATTTGCCCAGACCTTTTTGTATGTCATCGAACGAAGCCCCTGCATAGAAAGCCGAAGCTGCTGCGGCAAGTGAATTGAATACATTATGCTCACCTGCAACATGGAGAGTTATCTCGCCTAAAGCTTCTCCTTTGTACATGAGTGTATATCTTGTTTCCATGCCTGAAACTTTTACGATATTTTCGGCATAGTAATCGTTTTTCGGGTCCAGTCCGAAAGTTATGATCTGTTTTCCTGTTATGCCTTCTATGGCTTTAAGAGTATTTTCATCGTCGCCGTTTACTATAAGCGCTTTGGTCGCCATATCGCTGAACTTGTGGAATGATCTTATTATATTGTCGAGGTTTTTGAAGTAATCAAGATGATCCTCGTCGATGTTGAGTATAACTGCTGCATCAGGATAAAGCTTTAGGAAAGTATCGACAAATTCACACGATTCACATACCATTATATCGCTTTTTCCGGCACGTCCGCTTCCGCCGATGCAAGGAAGTTTCCCACCGATAAATGCTGAGATATCAAGACCAGCACCGTAGAGTATCTGTACCGTCATTGATGTGGTAGTTGTTTTGCCGTGTGTTCCGGATATACATATCGCATTATTATACCAGCTTGTCACAAGTCCTAAAAGTTCGCTTCTTTCGAGCACAGGTGCTCCTGATTCTTTTGCAGCGATAAGCTCCGGATTATCTGCCATTATAGCTGCTGTATGAACGATAAGGTCTGCACCTTCGATATTTTCTTTGCGCTGTCCCATGAAAACGGGTATACCCATTTTGCGGACTGCTTTGAGCGTATCTGTTTCATTATTATCAGATCCGGTCAGATAATATCCTTTTGAGTGAAGTATCTGTGCAAGCGGATACATTCCCGAACCTCCGATACCGATAAAGTGGATATGCTTTTTTCCTGACAGGATATTTTTGTCCATTGTAAGGTCACTCCTTTGTATTATTTAAAACGTTTTTATTTATGAATATTTTTCCCCTATCTGTTCCATAATATCCATATCGAAGCAGAAATGCCAAACATTTTAAGGAGGCAATTTTCAAATGAATATTTCGGACATCAAGATAAGAAAGACTATAAGCGAGGGAAGACTTCGTGCTATCGTATCAATGACGCTTGATGATACCCTTGCAGTTCACGACATAAAGGTCGTACAGGGCGATGAAAGGCTTTTTGTTGCAATGCCAAGCCGTAAAGATGAAAAGGGAGTTTTTCGTGATATAGTACATCCTATATCTCCCGATGCACGGCAGGATGTTGAACAGCAGATACTTGATGCGTACAGCCGTCATATCGCAATAACCGAAGCTGAACAGCAGATGCTGAGCTGATTTTTGTAAAGAAGGGATCATATCCCTTCTTTTTCTTTTATATAGGCTTTTAAAATGCCTATCTGCGTTTTTGAGTCTGCTATCTCACCGCTCATTACCATATTGAAAGCCTTATCAAGCGGTATTTTTTCGACTTCTAAAAATTCATCGTCGTCAAGATCCTGCTTTGAATATGAAAGCCCTTTTGCAAGATACATATGAATAACTTCGCTGTCATAAGCCGGAGTAGGTATTACCTGACCGAGATAGATGTATTCGGTGCAGGTGCAGCCTGTTTCTTCAAGAAGCTCACGCCTTCCGCAGGCTGCATGATCCTCATTTTTCTCAAGCTTGCCGGCAGGTATTTCCAACATAACACGATGATGAGGATATCTGTACTGTCTTACCATTAGGACATTCCCGTCATTATCTATAGGCACGACTGTTACCCCGCCGTGATGTATCACAACTTCTCTTACGGCATCATTGCCGTTTTCAAGCAGGACTTTATCTTTTACGACAGAAAGTATCTTTCCGTCGTACATTTTTTCACTTGATATGGTTTTTTCTTCAAGGTGCATAAGAATTACTCCTTTTTATCGAAACTGTTTAAATAGATCTTTTCAGCCTGACAGCTGTATTCTTTATCATAGTCATAATAGTGAGATACAGGCTCTTTTACTCTTTTCTTTCTCATAATGAGGATATATACGGCAAGTATCAGTATTCCAGCCAATGATACTACGACACCGTATTTGAGTCCCGGAGTATCGTATTCAAAGTGTATCTCGTTTTTGCCTTTATTTGCTTTTACAGCCATAAAGCCGTAATTTGCTTTTATCACATCTGCCTTTTCACCGTTGACATATGCGGTCCAGCCCTTGTCATAAGGAACGCTGAAAAATACTGCTTTATCTTCTTCAAGGTCTATTTTGGCATCAAAGCCCTCGGAATCATATTTGAAATCATAGCAGTTTTCATTTCGTCTGTCTTCACAGTCTTCAAGGTAGGTCGTTTTATTAAGACCCATAAGCTGTTCCTGTGTCACAGGTTTTAAGATGTCTTTATACTTTTCAGCATCTTCATCTGAAAGCTCTAAAGCACGGAGCAGTACACGCTCTCTTACGCTTTCTGAATGGTTTTTTGATTCCTTTTCAGATATGGAATAGTCGTATGCGAATCCCATAGGGATATAGCTTTTATTTTCATATACATAGAAATTGTTCTGTTCGCCTGTATATTCAAATCCCGGAAGACCAATGTCATATTTATATTCTTCCTTGTCGTCTGTGTATATTCTGTCAAAGTAGTATTTTGTGGAGAAAAGTCCTCTTATAGTATATTTATCAAGAGGCGCTCTTGACGCAACATCTCTTGTGACACCTATCTTTTCATAAAATTCCATGATGCTTGGTGATACAGTGCTCTGGAACGCTCTCATACATGGAAGACCCCAGAACATAGGGTAATTGTCAAAGTTTTCTGATATATCTATGCGGAAAAATTGTTCTTTCGGGTCATCTATATCAATATTGCTGCTGCCGTATATGCCGTTGCCGATATATGTGCTGGGATATGTTCCGAGAGTCACGCCGAAATATACTACCGTTATAGTGCAGGCAATACAGCATATAACAGTCGAGTATAGTCCGGTTTTCAAGTACTTCTGACCTTTACGGCGCTTTTTATCAATATACCAGAGAAGTACTAAAGCTGCTGCTGAAATTCCGAGTGTGAGATAGAAGTATTCCGGATATGCTGCAAGCTCGAACCATTTTACTTCTCCGTCATCATTTTGAGACGGCATGAGGGATATAACGCCGAAAGCTGCGAGCACGACCGCACATATTTGTATTGCAGGTCGGAAATCCACCTTTCTGTCATCGAACGCCTGTGCTGACATCATTGCCATTATCAGTATCGGCATATAGAACCATCTTGCATAGTACGAACTGTTGAAAGTATAGAACATACTGTTCAGTATCGGAATGAATGCACATATCATGCAGACTATTACAAGCTTTACCGACCAGTGTTTTCTTCGGCTTTTAGCAAATGCTATAACGCCTGCCATAGAGAACATCGGGAGGTATCCGCCGATAGATGACCATTTAGCTCCGTCGGAACTGAAAAGATTAGGACGTGCCGGAACATCTGGCAGCATAAAGAAGCTTTCGATTATTCTCGGTATCCTTGTCTTATCGCTGTATGTCACAAGGTCAAGTCCGTAAAGACGTTCGTTTATACGATAGTTGCCGAGTATGCTTAGTGCGGCAGGAAGCAGTAGTACCATTGCAATCATAACGCCTATTATTGCTTCTATTGCCACAAATAAGAATTTTTTCCATGTGATCTTAAAGTCGGGAGAACCTAGTCTTGTAATTATATATATTATTATGAAAACAGCTTGTCCTGCAAAGAAGAAATAGTTTAAGATACCCATTACAGCGACAGTTACCGCAAAATATCCCCGTCTTTTGTTATTTACATTTTCTTCGAGCGCTATCAGCATAAGCGGAAAAAGCGCTGTTACATCCTGAAAGTGGTTGAAGAATATATTGAAAAGCTGAAAACCTGAAAAAGCATAGAGCAGCGCTCCTATCATAGCCGACGGCTTTCTTCGTACAAAGCGTCTTATATACGCATATGCGGTAAGCGCTGCCACGCCATGTTTTAATGCGAGCAGCAAAGGCATAAGAAATACTACGACCGCATTAGGAAAGGGAAGTGTAAGCCAGAAAAACGGGCTTCCCAAAAGATAAAATGAGTAAGAACCTATGAAGTTTGAACCAAGATCAGTGCCCCAGTCCCAACCAAGTCCTTCGCTTCGGACGAATTCATGCGAGTGTGTATAAAATGGTATCTGCTGAGAATTGTAATCACCATAGTAAATGTAATACCCTCCGGTGAAAATTATTATCGGGAGTATTACTGCGAGAAACGACAAAAAGCCGATCAGGAATACTTTCAGGTATTTTTCATCTTTTAGCTTTTTTTCGATAATGCTGTTTGACATATGAAAATTTTCCTTTCATTGGAACTTTTATTCTGCTTTTGAATATAATAGCATAGAGACATCACCACAGCTTTTGATGATGCAGTGATGTTTTGCGGCACATCATATATCGACGATGTTTGTTATAATGCCTTTTGGGAGAAGTTCTATAACTCCGAATGATGGCGATTGTCCGTCACGAGGAAGAGAAAGGCTTCCGGGGTTCATTATATATACACCGTTTTCATATTTGTTGTACCGGCAGTGTGTATGACCATAAAGTATTATGTTAGCACCTTTTTGTGCGGCAGTCTTTTTTAGGCTCTCAAGTGAATATTTGACACCGTGGAGATGTCCGTGTACGGCATAGATGACGTTTTTGTCATCAGGCGATATAAGAAGTTCATCGGGGCTTAGTGAAGCAAAGTCACAGTTGCCGGCTATGTGATATACCTGCTTGTCAGGGTATGCGATGCAAAGTCTGTCAAGCTCACGTTCGCCGTCTCCTAAGTGTATATATAAGTCAGCATGGATATCTGTCATGACTTTTGATAAGGCACGATAGTTTCCATGTGAATCAGATAAAACTAATATTTTCATGTTATCTCCTTGATAGCTTATGTCATATATACTAAAATTATATCATAAATATAGAATAAATACAATAGCAACAGGGCATAAAAGATGAAAAATCTGGCTGTTCAGACAGTGTGCAGTATCTGTATTGAGCTGTGATATGTCTTATTGCTGAAAGACGGAGGTTTTACTTATGAAACAGATCGACCCCAAAAAAGCAGATGCACTTTTAGGTGTACTCAGCAAAAAACTCAATGTTCCTGCGGAAACATTGAAGCAGCAGTTTGAGGAAGGTAAATTTGATGCAGCACTCAATAATATGGGAAAAGCAGAGCAAAAGAAATTCAACACGGTAGTAAACGATCCTAAGCTTATGGAAAAATTTATTTCTACTCCTCAGGCACAGGCGCTTTATAAAAAGCTTACGGGAGAAAAATAAGCTTATGACATTGCCTTATGAGGTGAATATTTTAAAATGGAAGACATGACAGCTAAGATCAAAGAGCTGCTTTCCGACGAGGAGAGCATGAAGCAGATTAATGAGCTTGCACAAATGTTCACCTCCGAGGAAAAAGCATCGGACAAGGAAATGGATGATACTGAAAATAACGGGCAGTCTCTGCCTTTTGATGTTGAAAAATTTGTAAAGATACAGAGCATGATGAATAATGCCGGCGGCGGAGAGGCTGCGGCACTGCTTATGGCTTTGAAGCCGCTTTTAAAAAAGGAACGACGTGAGCGGGTAGACAGAGCGGTGAAAATACTAAAACTTCTGGCTGTGGCGAAGTTTATGAAGGAAAATGGTATGCTGAATGATCTTCTTTGAAAGGAGGATTCTTTATGGAATACAGTCAGTCTGATATTGATATGATGAGACGTGATGCCATGAGAAGGACTCGTGAGATGCACAGCCGTGCGATAGGAGCAGAAGATCAGCAGCCGTTTTCCGCAAATAAAGAAAATAGTAATAGACCTGACGATAAGACTAAAAAAAATACCGCACAAAGCGGCGGTATCCCGGGGATAGGTGAGCTTATCAACGGATTTGAAATCGATAGTGACAAGCTTATAATAATCGTACTTATAATGATACTTGCAAGAGAAGGCACAGATATGAAGCTTATTCTGGCATTGCTTTACATAATGATGTGATAGGAGAAAAAATGCAGAAATATATTTTTTATGCCGTCTGGGCAGCGGCAGCGCTTATAATGCTCATTTTTTACAGCAAAAGAGAACACGCTTTCCGTTCGTCACTTTTAGGAATGGGTTCAGGTGCGGGCGGGCTTCTGATTCTTCATTATTTCGGGAGCTATATCGGTATAGCTGTACCATTGAATATTTTTAATACTGCACTGTCATTGATACTAGGTATCCCGGGCACTGCGCTTATAGCTGTTGTAAATAAATATCCGGATATTATCTGAAATGATAATTCTCTTAGTCCAAGCAGTAATTTATTCTTTTGAGGAAATAAAATCATTAAGTACTTCTACCAGATCGTCTGCATCTGTACCGTGTGCAGCACAGCCGTCAGCAAGACTTTCCATCTGCGAGAATGGACAGCCCATACAGTGCATACCATACTCGGTCATGATAGGAGCTGTTTCGGGGTCTATTGCCAGTACCTCGTTTATAGTCATTTCTTTTGTGATCTTTGTCATATCATACCTCTTTCTGCTTAAAAAGCACAGAATTATTCTTCTTTTTCGGACGCTTCTTTATCTTCTTCTGAAGCTTCTTCAGATGCTTCTTTTTCAGCTTCAAGAAGCTTATCTATATCTGTAGTGCCTTTTTTGTATATAACTTTTACGGCACCTTTACCAAAGTCGGCGTTTGTGGAAAGTTCCTCGGTCTTTTCATTGTAAACATAGCCATATATCGACTTGCCGTTTTCAGCAGCCTGAAATCCGTTGGTCCTTGCCATTATATCATATTCAGTAGAACCTCTTACATCTTGTATAGTGATGGAATCTTCTGTGATCGTAAGGTTCTGAGCGGCTTTTGATGCATTGACCTTGAATTTTTCAGCATATTTAGCGGGAGATACACCATCAATGGTTTCAACTGTCCAATTTCCTTTGATGTCGCTTATATCTATATTGCCGCAGGCTGTCATAGAAACAGCACATAAAGCAAGAGCAGCAGCTGTGATGTTATTAAATTTTTTCATATTGATTCCCCCTTTTAGATATTATTGTTTCTCTTTGAGTAAATTATAACATATTTTCACTTTAAAGTCAATGATGATTTGGTGAAAAACGGTATCTATCTTTTGAACAAGCTGTATAAAATAAAAGCAGGGATAAATCAATCAATGAAAAAAAGAGCCTTTCATACGAAAGACTCTTTTTAAAAATCTTATGTTACTATTACTTGAGTTCGATAGTAGCACCTGCTGCTTCGAGCTTAGCCTTGATCTCTTCAGCTTCTGCCTTAGCAACGCCTTCCTTGATTGTCTTAGGAGCTGATTCAACAACTTCCTTAGCCTCTTTAAGTCCGAGACCGAGAGCGTCCTTGACAGCCTTGATAACAGGCATCTTTGAATCGCCGAATGAAGCGAGAACAACGTCGAATTCTGACTTTTCTTCAGCACCGCCTGCTGCGCCGCCTGCTGCCGGAGCTGCTGCAACTGCTGCAGTTACACCGAATTCTTCCTGGATTGCGTCAACGAGCTCTGAAAGTTCAAGAACTGAAAGAGCTTTAATATCTTCAATAAACTTTGTGATCTTTTCTGAAGCCATGATTAATAATCTCCTTTTATTTTAAAATTGTAATTATGCAGCCTTTATGCTGCCTTGATTTTTATGCTGCTTCCTCTGATTTGCTGTCTGCAACAGCCTTGAGTATAGCTGCAAGACCCTGGATAGGTCCCTGGAGTGATCCAACGAGCTGAGCGAGGAGTACATCCTTTGAAGGTATCTTTGAGAGAGCCATAACACCCTTTTCATCATAAAGAGTACCATCTACCATACCTGCTTTAAGGTTGAATTTTCCGTCAAGCTCTGAAGCATATTTACCTAATACTCTTGCAGGAGCTGTCTGATCCTCATTTGATACAGCGATAGCTGATGAACCCTTTAAGTATTCATCGAAGCCTTCGATGCCTGCATTCTTAAGAGCAAAACGAAGAAGTGAGTTCTTCTCTACACTGTAGTGTACGTTTTCAGCTCTGAGGTCACGTCTGAGCTTTGTATCTTCTTCAACTGTAATACCCTTATAGTCAACGATGACGAAAGATACAGCGTTCTTGAATACTTCTGTAAGAGCGTCTACCTTAGCTTTTTTTGCTTCTAAAACCTTTTCA
>CADBQZ010000003.1 GCA_902796865.1 uncultured Ruminococcus sp.
TTCTGAGCATTTCTGTAAGAATCGAAATCTGCAAGTACCATATAAGGATCCTGATCCTTTAATGAATTTGCAACATCATTGAATGTACATCCATTTATGCCGTGATACATTCTGTCGATACCATTCTTGATAGTCTGATTTGAATGATAATAGCCTTCCGGATTATATCCTCTTCTCTTCAAGTCTTCAACTTCTTCAGTCTTCATACCAAAGATAACGATATTATCCTCGCCTGCTGCTTCTCTGATCTCGATGTTTGCACCGTCAAGCGTTCCGAGCGTTACCGCACCGTTGAGCATAAGCTTCATGCAGCCTGTACCTGAAGCCTCAGTACCTGCAAGAGAGATCTGCTCTGAAATATCAGCTGAAGGCATAAGAAGCTCAGAAAGTGAAACACTGTAGTCTTCAAGGAAGTATACAGCAAGCTTCTTGCTGATCTTAGGATTCTTTCTTATCTCTTCTGAAATAGCCCAGATAAGCTTGATTATCTGCTTTGCAAGATAATATCCAGGTGCTGCCTTTGCAGCAAAGATATATGTCTTAGGAGTGAAGTCTGCATTCGGATTTGCAAGGAGATACTCGTAATCAGCAAGTATGTTCATTACATTAAGATGCTGACGCTTATATTCATGAAGTCTCTTTACCTGTACATCAAAAATACTGTCTGTATCTATCTTATAACCGCTCTTCTTCTGAACATAATTTGCAAATCTTTCCTTGTTCTTCTTCTTGATCTCCATGAGCTTTTCAAGAACAGCCTGATCGTTTTCAAATACGCAGAGCTTGCGAAGTTCGCTTCCGTCATGCAGGAACTTATTTCCGATCTTTTCACGGAGCAATTCTGTAAGGTCTGGATTTGACTGATAAAGCCATCTTCTGTATGCGATACCGTTTGTAACATTTTTAAACTTTCTAGGTGTGTCAGTGTATTCATCCTTGAATACGCTCTGATTGATGATCTCTGAATGGAGCTTTGAAACACCGTTTACGCTGTGTGATGCAACAACGCAAAGAGTTGCCATATGTATCTGATTGTCCTTGATGATAGACATTCTTGTTGTCTTAGCGCTGTCACCGCCGTTTCTTTCCATAAGACGGGCGCAGTAACGGTTATTGATCTCAACGATTATGGAGAATATTCTTGGGATTATCCTCTTGACAAGGTTTACATCCCACTTTTCAAGAGCTTCAGCCATTACTGTATGGTTTGTGTAAGCAAATGTATTCTTTACTATATGCCATGACTTATCCCATGAATAGCCGCACTCATCAAGGAGTATTCTCATAAGTTCCGGAACAGCAAGTGTCGGATGTGTATCATTGATATGGATAGCTACCTTTTCGTGGAAGTTATCAAGTGTACCGTAAACAGCCATATGATTGTTTACAATATCACCGATAGATGCGGCGCAGAGGAAATACTGCTGACGAAGTCTGAGAGACTTACCTTCAAGGTGATTATCGTTAGGATAAAGTACCTTTGAGATAGCGTTTGCAGCAGCGTTCTGTCCAAGAGCCTTTTCATAATCGCCCTGGTTGAACATAGACATATCAAAGCTCGGAGCCTTTGCAGCCCAGAGTCTTAATACTGAAACTCCCTCGCTGTCATATCCTGATACATACATATCATACGGGATAGCCTGTACTGTTGTATAATTAACGTGTGAAAGGTGATGATACTGATTATCCCAGTATTCATTGAGTTCACCTTCAAAATGTATATCAATAGAATGCTCCGGACGAGGATCGAGCCATACTCTTCCGCCCGGGAGCCAGTTATCAGGAAGCTCTGTCTGCCAGCCGTCTTCGAGCTTCTGCTTGAAGATACCATATTCATAGCATATCGAATATCCCATTGCAGGATTTGCAGTAGTAGCAAGTGCATCAAGATAGCAGGCTGCAAGACGTCCGAGACCGCCGTTTCCGAGACCTGCATCAGGTTCGCATTCAAATATGCTTTCTATATCAATATTATTTTCAGCAAGCATATCTCTTATCTCATCTGCGATCTCTAAATTATAAAGACTCGTTTTGAGTGAACGTCCCATAAGGAACTCCATTGAAAGATAATAGATCTGCTTCTTGCCGTTTGAGTGTACTCTGTTTATATATTTCTGACGTTTTTTCTTGAGTACATCAACGATGATAGAGGAAAGTGCCTGATATATCTGCTGGTCAGATGCTTCATCTATAGAAGCGCCGAACTGCAGTTCAAGCTTTTCCAAAAATTTTTCTTTTATCTTCTGTACATCTGGTTTCTCTGCCATTTCATTCTCCAATCCCTTGTATTATAAATTTGCATCATCATTCTGACGCAGCGCTTGTTACAGCCATCCCGGGCATCAAAGCGCCTCCGTTCACTAATGCTAATAATTATTATACACTAAAAACATAACTTTTTCAATAGTTAAAAAAGCGTTTTTATATTTTAGCTTAAATTTACCAATGAATTTTGGCATTTTTTCTCCATTTTCATTATATCACACAATTTTTAAAGTTGGATTTTGTGATATATTACTTTAAATTAACTGTCCGGAGCACATTATTCAAACAAGTCTTATCGCTTTTTCTGATATTTTTTTAAAAACCTCTTGATTTTTTCTGAAATTGTGCTATACTATAATTAGCACTCGCAAAGACAGAGTGCTAATTTATCAAAAAACGGAGCTGAATAATAATGGAAACAAAGGAATTCAAAGCAGAATCCAAACGACTTCTTGATCTCATGATCAATTCTATCTATACCCATAAGGAAATATTCCTGAGGGAACTTATCTCGAACGCATCGGATGCTATCGACAAGCTTTATTTCAAGTCGTTGACAGACGATAAGGTCGGCATAAAAAGAGACGAATTTAAAATAGACATCTCTGTTGATAAAAATGCAAGAACTATAACTATCACAGATAATGGCATAGGCATGACCGCCGAAGAACTCGAGGAGCATCTGGGTACTATCGCAGACAGCGGCTCTTTCAAATTCAAAAAAGAAAATAAGCTCGAAGATGATGTCGAGATAATCGGACAATTCGGTGTAGGCTTCTATTCGGCATTCATGGTTGCAAAGGAAGTCACCGTAAAGAGCAAGGCTTATGGCTCAGACAGTGCATTTGAATGGATAAGCGAAGGAACAAGCGGATATACTATCGGTGAATGCACAAAAGACGGCGTAGGAACACAGATCACTCTGCTTTTAAAGGACAATACAGAGGACGAAAACTACGACGAATTTTTAGAGCAGTACAGGATACAGTCACTTATAAAGAAATACTCCGACTATATAAGATACCCTATAAAGATGGATATGCAGAAAAGCCGTCTTAAAGAGGGCAGCGAGAACGAGTATGAAGATTATACCGAAAATGTAACAATGAACAGTATGATCCCTATCTGGAGAAAGAACAAGAGCGAACTCAAAGATGAGGATTACAATAAATTCTACAAAGAAAAGTTCATGGACTATACCGACCCTATCTGCCATATCCATACAAAGACAGAAGGTACCGCAACATACAATGCGCTTTTGTATATCCCGTCGAAAGCGCCTTATGACTATTATTCAAAGGAATACGAAAAGGGTCTTCAGCTCTATTCAAGCGGTGTTCTTATAATGGATAAGTGTGCTGATCTTCTTCCGGATCATTTCAGCTTTGTAAAGGGTCTTGTCGATTCAGAAGACCTTTCGCTCAATATTTCAAGAGAGATGCTCCAGCATGACAGACAGTTAAAGCTTATTGCTAAAAATCTTGAAAAGACTATAAAGAATGAGCTTACAAAAATGCTTAAAAATAACAGGGAAAAATATGAGGAATTCTATAAAGCATTCGGTCTCCAGCTCAAATTCGGCGTATACAATAACTATGGCATGAACAAAGAGCAAGTACAGGATCTTATAATGTTCTATTCATCTACAGAGAAAAAGCTTGTTACTCTTGACGAATATGTATCAAGAATGAAAGAAGACCAGAAGTATATCTACTTTGCAAGCGGTGAGACTGTAGAAAGGATAGACAGCCTCCCTCAGACAGAGCTTGTAAAGGACAAAGGCTTTGAGATACTTTATTTTACCGACAGTGTTGACGAATTTGCAATAAGAATGCTCATGAGCTATAAAGAAAAGCAGTTTAAGTCCGTATCAGCCGACGATCTTGATATTGAGACAAGTGAGGAAAAAGAAGAAATAAAGCAAAAAGAAGACGAAGCAAAAGATCTCTTCAATTTCATGCAGGAAAAGCTTTCGGGTAAAGTCAAGGCTGTAAAGCTTTCAGGAAGACTTAAAACACACCCTGTATGCCTTTCAAGTGAGGGTGCTGTATCTGTCGAGATGGAAAAAGTCCTGAATGCTATGCCTAACGATCAGAAGGTAAGTGCTGAGAAGGTGCTTGAGATAAATCCTGAACATCCGGTATTTGAAACGCTCAAAAATCTTTATTCAAATGATAATGACAAGCTTGCAAAATACAGTGAGCTGCTCTATGACCAGGCCCTTCTTATCGAAGGTATGCCTGTTGAAGATCCGGTCAAATTCTCAAATCTCGTTTGTGAACTTATGGTCTGATCTTAAATTTAATATATAAATGCAAAAAGCAGGGTGAGCAAATACTCACCCTGCTTTTCAGTGCAGTCCAAAACTTATCGAAAGAGCATTGTCAACTCTGTCCATAGCGCCGTTATCGAGTGCTCCCATTCTCTCTTTTAAACGCTTTTTATCGATAGTCCTTACCTGTTCCAATAAAACTATACTGTCCTTTGACAATCCGCAGCCGGCGGCGCTAAGCTCGATATGTGTCGGAAGCTTAGTCTTTTCACGCTGGCTTGTGATAGCAGCTGCTATCACTGTGGGGCTGTGGCGGTTTCCCACGTCGTTTTGAACGATAAGTACCGGTCTTACTCCGCCCTGCTCCGAACCCACAACAGGGCTTAGATCGGCATAATAGATCTCTCCTCTTTTAACAGACATATGAATATTCTCCGTTTCTCAGGTCAATTTTGTTGCTTGCAGCATATCTGCTGTTCATATATATTGTTGCCTTGATATTTTCCGTTTATTCGGTAAAATAAGGTCATGATATTATTTAAATCAATTGATGTCATACGAGAACCATGTCTCATATTGCTATTATATTCTGTCAGTTGTATGCAGTTGCATATAGTTCGTCCCAAAAGCATATATTCAAATGAAGATATTTGAAAAGGAGCGTTTATATGAACGGACTGACACAAAAGCAGGCTGAAAAGCTTTTGACAGAATACGGCAGCAACAGCATAGAGGAGAACAAAGGCAGCGGAGCGCTCAGGATATTTGTAGGACAGTTTCGTGATGTCATGGTCATGATACTTCTTGCCGCAACGATAGTATCAGTCTTTCTCGGTGAGATATATGATGCGGTAACTATAATCACCATAGTCCTTTTGAATGCTGTACTGGGATTTGTACAGGAATACCGTACTGAAAAGACACTCGAAGCTTTAGCATCTATGACAGCGCCTACTGCAAAAGTACGGCGTGACGGAAAGCTTATTACTATAAAGGCAAAAGAGCTCGTTCCGGGCGACGTGATAGAGCTTTCCGCCGGAGACAGAGTTCCAGCCGACTGTGTGATACTCGAATGTACCGGACTTTTCGCCGATGAGTCGATGTTAAACGGCGAATCGGAAGCTGTACTCAAAACATCCGGTTCGCCCAATGATAAAGACAATTCCCTTAACCGCTCATGTATAGCTTATTCAGGTACTATGATAACCAAGGGGAACGCAGAATGTCTTGTTACAGCAACAGGCAAAAATGCACAGGTCGGAAAAATATCAAGCATGATATCAAACGCCGAAAGCTCACAGACACCGCTCCAAAAGCGTCTCGGAGAACTCGGAAAGATAGTGGCATTCATCTGTATCGGCGTTTGTCTTATAGTTTTTGCAGCAGGCGTTTTAAGAGGAGAACCTGTTTTCGATATGCTTATGACCGGGATAACTATAGCCATTGCAGCTATCCCCGAAGGACTGCCTGCAACTGTAACGATAGCGCTCGCTCTTGCAGTAAACCGTATGCTTAAAGTAAAAGCTCTGGTAAACCGGCTGCACAGTGTAGAGACTCTCGGCTGTACATCGGTCATATGCTCAGATAAAACAGGGACTATCACCGAAAATAAAATGACTGTAAAGCACATCTTCGCCGATATGAAGCTTTATGACGTTTCCGGGACAGGATATAAACGCTCGGGCAGTATAACGCTTGACGGCTCCCCTGTAACAAAAGAAAGTTCCGGAACGCTTCGTGAACTGCTTTACTGTTCTGTGTTATGTTCATCATCTAAAATATATGAAAAAAAGCCTTCACAAGACAACAAAAAACGTCAGAAATACTTTTTCAAAAAAGAGGAAGAATGGGAGACCGTGGGCGACCCTACCGAGACCGCTCTGCTTATCGCAGCCGCAAAGGGCGGTGTAACTGCCGGAAGCATAACAGGAATGAAAAAACTTTCTGAAATACCTTTTGACAGTGACACAAAGCAGATGTCCGTAAAATACAGAAATACTGGCGGTAAAGAGATAGTATACAGCAAAGGCGCACCGGATATACTTGTCAGGAAATGCAAATATATAAGCACAGAAAACGGTATTGTACCGGCAACAGCTTTTCTCACAAAAAAGATAACCGAAAATACCGATATGCTTTCTTCAAAAGGTCTCAGAGTGCTATGTCTTGCATATGAAGAAGACGGCTGCGGAATGATATTTCTCGGACTTGCGGCAATGAGTGATCCTCCCAGAGAAGAAGCCAAAAAAGCCATAAAAGAATGCCGGAGCGCCAATATAAAAACAGTTATGATAACAGGCGATCACAAGGAGACCGCAGCAGCAGTTGCAGATGAAGCAGGTATACTATGCGGCAAAAAAGCCGTTACCGGAAAAGAACTTGACAGCATGACCGACGAACAGCTCGACAGCAGGCTTGATGAATTTGCGGTATTTGCAAGAGTAACGCCTGCACATAAGCTCAGGCTTGTAAGAGCCTATAAGCGCAGGGGCAATATCGTCACCATGACAGGAGACGGAGTAAATGATGCTCCTGCTATAAAAGAAGCTGATGTAGGCGTTGCAATGGGTATCACCGGCACAGATGTCGCAAAACAGGCGGCAGACGTTATACTTCTCGACGATAATTTTGCAACTATAGTAAAAGCTGTCAGAGAAGGAAGGGGCATATACGCAAACATAAGAAAATTCGTAAGATATCTTCTGTCATGCAATATCGGAGAGGTAATAGTCATGTTTCTGAGTATCATATCAGGGCTTCCTATAGTACTTCTCCCAACACAGCTTTTGCTTGTAAATCTTGTAACAGACGGACTTCCTGCGATAGCACTTGGAATGGAACCGTGCGAAAAGGATGTCATGAAAAACAGACCCAGAGGCATAAACGAAAGTTTCTTTTCAGGAGGTCTTCTTTTTAAGATAATAATCAGAGGGGTACTGATAGGGTTTTCCACTTTAGGAAGCTTCGCTGCTGTTTTAAATATGTCCGGAGATCTTGTACAGGCAAGATCGGCTGCACTTATAACACTTATCATGTCTCAGCTAATACACGTTTTTGAATGCAGATCCGAGAAAAAAGGTTTGTTTTCCATTTCACCGTTTTCAAATATGAAGCTTCTGCTTGCTGTGATATTATCAGCAGCAGCTCTTGCAGCAGCGATCTATCTTCCGGCTGCACAGCTGATATTCGCAACGTCCGCTCTTTCAGGGAAACTTTTGTGGACAGCCGCAGGCTTTTCGGCAGCCGTACCAATAATATCAGGGATTGTATCTGCTTTATATCACAAACGCTGAATATTATCAAAGGCACATTTAGTCAATTCCTTTTCGCATATATTGCATTTAGTACAAAAATGTGATATAATATTATTTGTGCCGATGAAAAACGGCATGATAAGGATAATAAAAATACTGAAAGGAAGTATAAAAAATGAAAAAAATGATAACAGCAATACTTTGTTTATCACTCATGACATCGGTTTTCGCAGCAGGCTGCGGAAAAGACGATTCTTCAAAAGAAAGCAGCAGTCAGTCTTCTTCACAGGCTGAAAGCTCATCGGCTGCTGAAGAATCATCACAGGCTGAAACTGAGGCTGAAGCTGCTGTTGAAGAAGAAGAAGAGGATACAGGTGATGCTTCACTCGACAATATACGCAATCAGGACAATATAGGCGACAAAGAGCTTCTTGTTGTAAGCTTCGGAACAAGCTTTAACGACAGCAGAAGACTTACTATCGGTGCTATCGAAGACTCACTTGAAAAAGCTTTACCTGATATGGCAGTAAGAAGAGGATTTACTTCAAATATAATCATAAACCACATTTATAAGCGTGACGGCGTTGTTATCGACGATGTGGACGATGCGCTCAAAAGAGCAGTATCTAACGGCGTAAAGGAACTTGTTGTACAGCCTACTCACCTAATGAACGGACTTGAATACAACGAACTTGTAGACAAGGTAGGCGAATATGCTGATGCTTTTGAAAGCGTTAAATTCGGCAAGCCGCTCCTTACAAGTGATGATGACTTTGCCCGTGTGGAAAAAGCAATAACCGACTGGACAAAGGAATATGACGACGGTGAGACCGCTATATGCTTTATGGGTCACGGCACAGAAGCAGATTCTAACTCAGTATATCAGAAAATGCAGGATCTTCTCACAAAGGATGGCTTTAAGAACTATTTTGTAGGAACAGTTGAAGCAGAACCTTCTATAGACGACCTTCTTGCTGCCGTAAAGAAAGGCGGATACAAGAGAGTAGTATTAGAGCCTCTCATGGTAGTTGCAGGCGACCATGCAAACAATGATATGGCAGGCGATGAAGAAGATTCATGGAAGTCAAAATTTGAAGCCGAAGGTCTTAAAGTCGAATGCCTTTTAAGAGGTCTTGGCGAAAACGAGGAAATAAGACAGATCTACGCAGAACACGCAAAGGCTGCCGAATAATAAGGAGAAAACATGAAAATTAAAAGAACAATATTAGCAGTATTTTTATCAGCTGCACTTTTAAGCTCTCTGTCCGGCTGCGGCAGCAGTGATACGTCTTCGTCTGCTGACAGCAGCAGTGCACAGACACAGGCTGAAACACAGCCCGAAACTCAGGAGGAAACTCAGCACGAGACTGTTCCTCCCGAGGAGATAGGCTTTGATGGAATGACACCTGTCACGGCAGATGAGCTTTCCGACGGAGAATATCCTATAACCGTCGATTCAAGTTCCTCAATGTTCAAAATAACTGAATGTACACTTGCCGTATCAAACGGAAGCATGACTGCTAAGATGACTATGAGCGGCAAGGGATATGAGTATCTTTATATGGGTACTGAAGAAGCAGCAGCTTCAGCTGATGAAAATGACTTCATAAAATATGAAGAAAACGCTGACGGCGCTCAAGTATTCACTGTCCCGGTAGAAGCTCTCAACAAAGAGATAGACTGTGCGGCATTCAGCAAGAAAAAACAGCAGTGGTATGGAAGAACTCTTGTTTTCCGTGCCGATTCACTGCCCGATGATGCAGGATTTTCAAATAACGGAACTTCCGCTTCCGAGCTTGGACTTGAAGACGGCGAATATACTGCCGATGTAAAGCTTGAAGGCGGTTCAGGAAGAGCCTCTGTATCGTCTCCGGCAAAGCTTACCGTAAAAGACGGCAATGTTACTGCGAAAATAATCTGGAGCAGCAATAAGTATGATTATATGATAGTAGGCGGCGAAAAGTATCTTCCTGTAAGCACCGATGAAAACTCCGTATTCGAGATACCGGTAAGCGGATTTGATTTCATGATGCCTGTAAAGGCAGATACTACCGCAATGAGTACTCCTCATGAGATCGAATATACACTTTATTTTGATTCTGCCTCAATAGAAAAGAAATGAAAAAAGCGGTCTTGATGATTCTTTCCTGCATGATATTTATACTTTCAATATCATGCAGCGAAAGCAATACAGATATTACAGATACTCTTTTCGGACTTAAAAAGACAGGCAGCATGGAGCTTTCATATGCCAAATGCTTCACAGCAGACTTTTATGACGAAGGCTATTCACTCGTTACTATCGGTGAGCAAAAGATACTTATAGTACCGAAGGACAAGCCTGTTCCCGAAGGTACAGAAGGGTATACTGTTATACAGCAGCCGGTCGAAAACATCTATGCCGCATCATCTTCATCAGTCGATCTGTTTGACGGTATAGGAGCGCTCGACAGTGTGACCATGACTTCGACCGATATAAAGGATTGGGCGCTGCCTGATGTTATAAACGCTCTTGAAAACGAAAAGATGACATACATCGGCAAATACCGTTCCCCGGATTTTGAATGTCTGCTTGAAAATGAATGCGGACTTGCGCTTGAAAACACAATGATATATCATAGTCCCGAGACATATGAAAAGATAGAAGAACTAGGTATACCGGTCATTGTTGAGAACTCAAGCTATGAGGAACACCCTTTAGGCCGTATGGAATGGATAAAGCTTTACGGACTTATTTTAGACAAGCTTGACACAGCCGAAAGCTTTTTTGATGCTAAGAAAGAAATATTTGACAAAGCAGCTGATGCTGTTTCAGACGGTGATAAAAAAACCGCGGCTTTTTTCTATGTAAGCAGCAGCGGTGCTATAAATATAAGAAAACCTAATGACTATATATCAAAAATGATAGAACTTGCAGGCGGCAAATATATCTTTGATGCCGAAAGTCTCAATATACCGGAAACTGCTGTATCTACTATGAATATACAGCTCGAAAGCTTTTATAAGGCAGCAAAAGATGCTGATATACTTATATACAACAGTACAGTTGACGGTGAGCTTGACAGCATCAGTGATCTTATCGAAAAAAACAGTATATTTGCCGATCTCAAAGCCGTAAAAGAAGGAAATGTATGGTGCACACGCCAGAATGTTTTTCAGCAGACCACAGGTGCTGCCGAAATGATGACAGACCTTCACAGTATAATAAACGGTGATACAGATAAGGAACTTAATTTTTTGAACAGGTTAAACTGAAAACTATGACTAAAAAAAGAGATCTCAGGATCATATTATGCTTTTTATCCCTGTTTCTTATGATGGGGATATTTTTTTTGCTGAATCTTACAAACGGCAGCAGCCATATAAGTATATCTGAAATGTTCGATATACTAACAGGCGGCGGCGATGTGACAGCCAGAAAGATAATTCTTGATATACGCCTTCCGAGAGCCGCAGCAGCACTAATGCTTGGCGGAGCGCTTTCAATATCCGGTTATCTTTTGCAGAGCTTTTTCGGCAATCCTATAGCGGGTCCGTTCGTACTTGGAATATCATCCGGTGCAAAGCTTTTTGTCGCTGCCGTTATGATATACGCCGTAAAAAGCGGCATGGCTGTAAATTCTGCAATGCTTGCAGCTGCGGCTTTTGCAGGCTCTCTTGCAGCAGTCGGACTTATACTGCCTCTTTCGGGCAGAGTAAAAGGAATGGCACAGCTTATAATCATAGGCATAATGATAGGGTATATATGCTCTGCTGCAACAGAACTACTTGTAAATTTTGCGGACGATTCAAACATAGTAAACCTTCATAACTGGTCTATGGGAAGCTTTTCCGGCATAGACAAAGATGATTTGAAAATAATAGCGGCAATAACCGGAACAGGTACTATATCAGCCTTTCTTCTTTCAAAGCCTATGGGAGCATATCTTCACGGCGAAGGATATGCTTCGAGTGTCGGCGTGAACATAAAGCTTTTCAGAGTGCTTCTGATGCTGCTTGCAAGTCTTCTTGCAGCGTGTGTCACGGCTTTTGCAGGTCCCGTTTCATTTGTCGGGGTAGCAGTGCCGCACCTTATCAAAGGTTTTTTCGGAACATCAAGACCTGTTATCATAGTACCGGCAGTTTTTATCGGCGGAAGCACATTTTGTCTTTTCTGCGATCTTGCGGCACGAATGCTTTTTTCACCGCTTGAATTAAGTATAAGCACTGTTACCGCTATTCTGGGCGCACCCGTGGTAATAATCGTTATGATAAAGCGCAAAAGAAACGGAGGCTTATAAATATGGCTGTTCTTTCTTTAAAAGAGCTTTCCTGCGGATATGGAAAAAAAGTCATCGTAAAAGGTATAGAGCTTGAAGCAGATGCCGGTGAAATGATATGTCTTATAGGACAAAACGGCTCGGGCAAATCAACTGTCCTGAAAACTATTGCCTCCATGATACCGCCTATAAGCGGCAGCATACTGATAGACGGAAAAAACAGATCAGATATAAGCAGGAATGAAGCTGCAAGGATAATGTCGGTACTGTTTACAGAAAGAGTGAACTATGACCGTATGACCTGCTTTGAAGCAGTCTCCGCCGGACGTTATCCTTATACAGGCCGACTTGGGATACTGTCTGACGATGACAAAAGGATAGTAAATGATGCTATGAAGCTTACAAAAACGTATGAGCTAAGAGACAGCGACATACGATTTATAAGCGACGGTCAGCGCCAGCTAGTTATGCTCGCAAGAGCCATAGCGCAGCAGCCGAGGATAATGATCCTTGACGAGCCGTCATCTTTTCTTGATATAAATAATAAGCTAAGACTTCTTGGCATATTAAAAAAGCTTACAGCCACAAAAAATATGACCGTAATAATGTCGCTGCACGAATTAGAGCTTGCAAAACAGTTTGCGGACAGGCTTATCTGTATAAAAAACGGAGCACCGGATAAAACAGGTACTCCCGATGAGATATTATCAGACGGATATATAAAAGAGCTTTTTGATATTGACGATGAGTACACATACGAAATATCCGATATTCGGCAGGTGATAGAATGATACATATATACAGCGGAAGCGGCAAAGGAAAAACCACCGCAGCAGCAGGACTTGCTGTAAGAGCAGCCGGAGCAGGACTTAAAGTAATGTTTTATCAGTTTTTAAAAAACGGCAGCTCATCTGAGATAAAGATACTCGAAAGCATAGAAGGCATAACCGTTCGTCCATGCAGATGCTGTAATAAATTCACAAAGAAAATGACTGTCTCTGAAAAAGAAAAGGTAAAAGCCGAACATAATAAGATGCTGAAAGAAATACAGGATACGATAGAATGCGCTGATGCTGATATGATAGTTGCAGACGAGCTTATCGGCGCTTACAATAATGATATGCTTAACAAAGAATACGCCTTAAAGATAATAAAAAAAGCATATGACAAAAATATAGAATTTGTTATGACCGGCAGAGAACCGCCTGATATTTTCTGTGAATTTGCCGATTATCACAGCGAGATAAAAGCCTTAAAGCACCCATATAAAAACGGAATAGCTGCTAGACTTGGCATAGAATACTGAATAGATCCCCATAAAGCATTTTGTTTTGCTTTATGGGGATCGTTTCTTTGGTTAAGACTTCAAAAATCTCTTTTTAAGTATCAGAAGGTCAAAAACATTTATTTTATTGTCTTTATTCATGTCCTTTATTTTATCTGCATCAAAGCTTTTTTTGATAAGGAAATTAACAGTCTCTTTTATATCACTTGATGAAATACTTTCTTCCGGTTTAAGATCAATAAAATCTACCGTATATGATACCGGAGAAGAAAGCCCTTCTATCGTAACATCAAAGCTGTCTCCTGCTGCATAAGTGATATTATCCGGACGGAAAATTATACAGCCCTGCTGACCATAGTATTCGTTATTGACGTTGAAATATCCGTCTGCACTGCTGTTAGAAAACACCCATTTCTGACTGTCCTTTTTTCTTGTCAATGTAACTTTTACCGCCGAAGCATTAACAGAATTTCCCATTGATATGCTCCAAGGATCTTTTTTATCAAAAAACTCTACAGGCATAGTCTGTGCCGGCCAGCATACACCATAATTCTCAGTGTATCCAAAGGTATTATCAAAAGCGTACATCGCAGTAAAATCTGAAACCATTCCGAAGCCGGTCTGTTTCATCGAAGGATTAAGGCACCAGCGCCTATGTCCGACACGATCTATATTATAGCTGTCTTCATCTCTTATCCAGCCATACAATACCGCATCAATCGGTGAATAATAACCCCAGCCAAGATTAGAACTTGAAGCTCCCTCATAGCCTTTATTATAAAGCTCATCTGACATATCCGCCGGCTTTGACGGCATATGCGAAAGCTGACCATTGACCGCATCTACAAGAGCGCCTGTCTGCGCCAGATCATTATAATTATCCGAGAGAGAAACTTCATCTATGCCTGCAATATATCTTACTATATTGAGCGCATTCAGCGCCGACTGTAATGTACTGTCACTTAATTTTCCGGCACTGTACGGAGCAGTCTTATAATTCGGCTGTTCATCATAAGAAGCTGATGTGTCGAACGGATGTGTGTCGATATAATCAATTATTTCAGCCTTTGTTCGGCTTTGGACATTGATACCTGTCGAAGCCGCTTCTGTTGTAAATGCAAAAGAAGAAGATACTAGAGCCGCTGATGTCATAAAAATAGCAAATGACTTGAAAATTTTTTTCATAATAATTATCCCCCGATAGGTTATTTAAGACAATACCACACATCAGATGCGATGCTGTGTCAGCTATTTGTCGGTTATGTGCCAACTATATTATATCATAAAGCGTAAGCGTATGATATAATTGCCCGATATGCAGGGAGCAAATCTATGATTTGCGTATCTGCAAGGGCTTTTAAATATTCTTAATGAATGCTTTGTATTCATTATATCATGGTTCTGCACAAAAATCAAGAGCATAAGCACATTTTATTGTGAAAAAGCAATATTTGTAAATTTAAAAACGGCAGATACAATATCTGCCGTTTTTATTGAATATTAAACTAGATCTTATCTTTAGCCTGTATATTTCTTCAAGGCTTTTACTTTTCCGACAAGAAATTCATTAAGCATTATAAGATCTGAAACATTAACAGAGCTGTCACCATTAACATTTGCCGGTGAATCAATATCCATAGCTACATCTGAAGGAGAAGAAAGAGCTCTTTTAAGCTGTAAGGAATCGAAAACATTGAGCTTCTTATCGCCGTTCATATCGCCGACTATATAATCATTTTCCTCCGGATCGGACGGTTTGATCTCAGGATCCTTAGGATCAGTCGAACCATCGGAATCGAGATTGCTTCCTTCTGATGAAGCATAATTAGAATAATAATCCGATGTTGATATACCGTTTACACCAAGCGGTGTCTGATGGTCAAGTCCTATATACTTTCCGCTCTTGCTTGTCTGCCAGAGTGAAGGTTCAAAGAGATCATACTTTTCCGCATCCCACTCGGTAACCGTACCGGTAGAAGGGTTGTACTGAATGCTCTTCCAAAGTCCACCTGTATCGCCAGAGTCATCATTCAGGCACCAGAATGTATGGTTTATATGATGCTTTATCATATAATCACGGATAAGCCTCATCCACTTTTCATTATCTCCGCCGTCGAGCTTTCCGCCCCACTCGCCTATAAGAAGCGGTGCTATATCCTTATCATTTACATATGCCCATGTATCATACCAGTAATCATCAAGAAGTGTCTGTTCGGTAAAGTCTTTATGGAACCATGTCTGATCGCTTACGATAGGACCATAATCGTGCGGTGAGTAAATTATCTGGCTTGTACCAGCCTTAGGTTCTACCGGATAATCCTTTACACCTCTGAGGTTTCCGCCCCACCATGCGCCGTGTCCCTGATAGCCTTCTACGCCCTCGATAAGTATAAGAGCATTAGGGTTCTTTGCAAGTATTGCATCTGCACAGTCTTCAGCTGCCTTTTTCCAGTTGTTCGGAGCATCTGAGTTGTCCCATATAGCATCGACCGGTGCACCGCCGTATGTGCTGTGCGGTTCATTTTTAAGGTCATATCCTATCAGTGTATCGTCGTTTTTATAGTGATCTGCTGTCCATGCAAGAGTTTCCTGCCAAACCTTAGTAGTTACTTCGACTGTATCACCGTCATTTGCTGTAAAGCTTTTACCGTACCATATGCCGTAGTTGTGTCCCGAATTATTGGACTCAGGGCTGTGGATGTCAATAAATACCTTTACTCCGTTTTCCTTGCACTTTTTGAGCAGGACATCAAACACCTGCATACTGTTCATTACAGAACCGTCCGGATTGATAAGATCAATATTAAAA
>CADBQZ010000004.1 GCA_902796865.1 uncultured Ruminococcus sp.
CACTGAACCCATTGATGCTTCCGCTGAAAACATTAGATGCTCCGCATACAGTCTGGAGATCTATCGTATACTTTGCATCAACAGTGTACGCCGAACATTTTGCATCAAAAATATCAAAATTCCTCAAGTGATTTTTTATTTCAAGGATAGGTGTTCCACATTTCACATCAATGCCTAAAACAGATACTTTATCGGTTTTATCCGGAGCATTAAGTGCCGATAAATATTCTCCGATAAAATTGTTTACGTCATTCCAAGCATCTATGCCAAAATATTTTTCCTGAAAGTTTTCTCTTCCTATCGCAATGTCCGCATACATTTTCTGTTTTTTTTCATCACTCATGATGCTTTTATCATCATCATGGTGTATCCATGTGTCACCTGCAAGAATTGCTTTGTAACCTGCTCTACGAACACGAAATGTTATATCATCATCTGAAAAATTATGACTAAATCCAACATCAGAAATTGGTAATCCTATAGCATATAAACATTCTTTTTTATATAATGCACCTAATGTGATTATTCTCAATCTTTCATTCCATTTTTTAGGATCAGAAATATTATAATCAGCCGCTTTTTTTTGCATTTCTTCATAATCTGAAAAAGCAATGCCCGGATCCTGCATATTGGATACATTTGATGACATTGGATTTACAATTCCAATTTGTGGATTAGATTTAGCAATTATCAGCATATTCTTAAGCCAATTTTTGGTAACAATTACATCATCTGTCAAAAAAACAGTATATCTAGAGAACAGTTCATATCCAATAAATAATTGCGGTATAAATGCTCCATGGTTTTCTGTAAATCTTATAACAGCCATTTTTTCAAAACATACACTCTTAAAATACTCAAAAGTTCCATCATTTGAGCCATTATCAACAAGAATCAAATCATAATCAATGTTAGATGTATATTTTAAAACACTTTCAACGCATCTTTTAGTCTTTTCAATGTTATTATACGCCTGAACACATATAGTAACATCACTATTATACTTTTTATTGGTAATAACCGCTAAATCAGAACGGTTTTGATAGATGCTGTTTCCTAATTCAGATATATCAATATCTTTTGTGTCAATTTCAATTATTTCAGACATACTTTACTCCTCATAATTAGATGCCACTATTTCAATCTGATATACAGGTACAATATAATACTGATTCTAAATAAGCAGGTGTATGTGAACGCAGGTAAAATTTATATTCCGGTACAAGCTCATGTATCATACACGGTATGTCCCAGAAGTGATTTGCTGCATGATAAACCGATATTGCAAGATCAGGTTTGTACTTTTTGATAAGCTCAGAAGCACCTCTAAGCGCCATTGGCTCAGAACCTTCAATGTCCATTTTAAGAAATGTGACCGGAACGTTCTTTAAAACATCGTCCATTTTGATAATTGGTAAAAGCTCACCATTTTCATCTACCGCACTGCTGCTTGCTGCAATACTGAATCTTTCTACACCTGTACGGTCTGATACTCCGCACGGATATAAGAATCCTTTTCCTATCTTATCAGCAAACTTATTACTATTTTCAGAAAGCATTGCAAAGTTATCTAATATCGGTTCAAATGCAATATAAGTTTCTATACTGTCACAATACTTTAAAATCGTTTCAAGACTGTCACCGTTATATGCTCCGCAGTCTACAAATCCTCCAAATCCTTTTTCCAGCTTAACACCTGCATCAAAGTATTGGCATGGTGAATCAGTTTCAACATATGATGAATAGTCACGAAGCAGGTGTCCTTTCACACATGAGAGGAAAGTTTCTCTGCTCTCATCATCATTCATAAGTCCGAAAGCTGTTTCGATTTTTTCCTTTCTTGATGAAAAATACTCAGAATCAGGATTCTCATCTTTTACATCATCATAGCGAACCTGATGTGCTGTAATTATCTGAACAGGTGACACGTTTTTATACCCAAATCCCATAAGATCCTTCTGTATTCCGGACATTATATGTTTAGGAAGAGTTATGGAAATATATACATACGCTGTTTCTCTGATCTCAGATGATAATTTAGGATCATCCGGATGATAAACCGGTATTCCCATTTTTTTCATATCCGGTTTCGCATTTCTATCAAGAAAAGCAAATGGTTCTACTCCATAACGGCGGAACAATTCCAGATTTTCACTTCCGAAAGCTCCTGCTCCGTAAAGCAGAATAGTCTTATCTTTCTGCGTTTTCATAAATTCAGAAAGATCTAACGGTGGATTAGCAACTCTCATATCAAATATTTCATCTAATTTATTCATGTTTTTTATTCCTTTCTTATTCTTTCAGCTAATTCATCAGCATACGGTTCGAGATCATCTTTGCAAGAATACTTAGGCAATCCACAGCAAGAACAACCTTTAAACTGATCTCTTCCATTTTCTAAATGCCCTAATCTCAATTCACGAAGCTTATCTCCATTCCACATCTGATATAATGTTTCTTTATGTATATTGCCAAGCGCTCTTTCATTGTCCCAGTCAACGCTGCACGGCGAAACACTTCCATCACATTTTACAGCTAAAACTGTAAAGATCTGCGGACAGATCCTTTTTTCTTTTATTTCCTGTCCATATTGTCCGGCAGAGTCACTGCCTGCCTTTATACTATCTTCAAAATCAAATTTAGGCCATATTGGATGGATATTTTCTATAAATATCTCATCACATAACGGACTGAATACCGAAAAGAATTTTTCTTTATCTGATTCACTTTTTATACTGGCACTTGCGATTTTTATAGTAAGTCTGCATTTTTCTCTATGCTCCGAGAAAAAATGTATGTTATCCACAAATTTCTCAAAGTCCACTTTTCTTCCCGTGATAGCATAATAGTCTTCGCTTGAAAGCGCTTCTACAGAAATATGAAGATGGTCTAATCCGGCTTTAGCCAGCTTTATTCCCAGTTCAGGTTCCAATAAAGCTGCATTACTTGTAAGATCTATCGAATCTGTGACATTACGTTTCTTCAGAGTATCTATCATATCAGGAAGTGCAGGATTAACAAGAGACTCACCAGTCCCATGCATATAAACTTTTTTAAATCGGTTTGGAAACTCCTCCATCTGGTTTAATATCAGCTCAAAATCATCTTTAGAAAGCAAATTATTTGCAAATTTAGTAAAAGTTTCCTCGTTACTCTGAGGGCAAAAAACACAGCGAAAATTGCATAATCTTGAAGTTTCTACCAACAGCGTAAAAGGGGTATCCAACGGTATAACTTTCTCAAGACGAGTTCGATCATTTTTATAAATATGAGCATTATAGTGCATCTATTATCGTACCGTCCTTTACATAATCCTTAAGCATTTCCCTGATCTCCTGTTCATATTTCTTTGCGGTGATAATAACCCTTTCTATATCAAGGTCACGAAGTTCAGACGGTTGATGGATAGTTCTATCACTGTCCAAAACTTTAGTTCCCCACTTTGCAGGATTAGAATCAAAAAACCAGATATTTTCAGGCATATGCCCATATAATGTCACACTTGCCCGAAGCATTGTTTCGGCATCAATGGAAAGACCGTATATAGCCGTTTTGGGATAGCCTGAATCAGGAAAATATTTTTTTAACAGACCTTCCTGCTTTTCCTTTTCTCTGCCGCATATTTCATTTATCTCTTCCATTCGCTTTATTATAGGCAAATGCTGCGTACAGATCCTTTCGCACCTTCCGCATTTTATGCAATCAACGGTTTCAAAGGGATAAGAATTGCAAAACATCTTTCTCCATTCATGAAAATGTATCTCGTTTTTATTCGACAAAATATACTCATTATAACTTCCCATTTGACGACTAATATGTATTTTTTTAGGGCAGTCCTTACAATAATCACACATTGTACATAGGGGAGCATCTATAGGATTCATTTTATTTGCTATGCTATGCCACTGTTCGACCGGGATATTATTGTCATTCTCAATAGCTTTAACTGCTTCTAACAGGTCACGTTCTTCATTTACGCCTATCAAAAGAGATGTGACTTCTTTATGTGAAGCTACAAAACGGATCGCACCTTCAACAACACTTTCTCCGCCTTGCTTCAACGCAGCAAAATAATCAGGATTTCTTGGTATCATCCCTCCTCCTAAAGGATTCATTATTGCAACACCCAGACCATGTTCGCCTGCTGCTTTTATTCCGCTTAATCTATGCCGATAATTAAGTGCATTAAATCCAAGAATAACTCCTTCAAATCTTTCATCATTAAGTATCTGTACAAGTTCCTCACCGCTGCAATGAGCAGAGAAACAAATATGATCAATAAGTCCTTGTTCTTTAGCTTTAAGGGCACCTTCATATGGACCGCCGGGAGCTATTATTTTTTTATACTGATCTAATGTCAGCACACTCCACATATGAAAAAAATCAATTTTATCAACATTCAAATTAGAAATAGCCGTATCAATTCTTCTAAGCACATCATCGGCAGTAGGATCCATACTTAGCATTGTTTTATTAGTTACATATAAATCATGTTTACCGTATTGTTTTATAGCTTCTCCCATAACTTTTTCAGCTGTGCCAGCGGCATATGTAGAAGCTGTATCAAAAAAATTAATACCTAATTCAATTGCTTTAAGCACAAGAGCAACATTTTTAGAAAAGCTAGCTTTATCTGGTTGTAATCTAACCGTGCCCATTCCAATCAATGATATTTTTTTACCGGTAGTTCCATATTCCCTGTAAAGCATTTACTCCTCCATTCGTTTAAGCAATACATCACGGTACTCGTCAATATTATCCATAGCAACAAGCTCATGAAATCTGCATCTATTGCATGGCTCAACACTTTTATTGCCATTTTTAAGTAAGGTTTTGCACAATTCTTTATGATTTATTCCATTCCAAACTGAAAAAATAGATTCTCTATTTGCATCACCTAACACTAAAATATTTTTCCAATCACTACAACATGGTGTTATAAGTCCATTTGCTTGAATAGATAATGCATAAAAAGGTACAGGACAAATTTCCTTATAAACAACAGGATTTCCGTAAATATCCTTTTCATCATAATCAATTTTTAAATCCAAATCATACCAAAATGGAACCGCATGCTCAATACAGATTTTATCACATATAGGAGAAAAAATATTATAAAATTTTTCATAATCTTCTTGATTTTCAAGCGCTGCATCTGTGATTTTTATTACAATTTCTCCACTTTTCATCAAATAATAACAATCACTTATTTGTTTTACCAATTTTTCAAAGTCCATTTGATTATGGGAAAATTCACGATATGTTTTATTACTTAATCCATAAATTGAAATATCAATACGATTTAGTCCAGCATTGATAATCTTTTCCGCTCTTTCATATGTCAAAAGAGAAGCGTTTGTTGTTATACATAAATAATCTGATATATTTTTGTTTTTGGCATAAGAAATGATTTCTTCTAAATTTGAATTAACAAGCGGTTCCCCATGATCAAAAAATGAGATCCTCTTTATTTTCTGTGGAAATTCGGTCATATCATCAATACATTTTTTTGCTAACTCGACCGGCATTATCGTTTGCGGCATTACTTTAGCAGCTTCTCCATTTCCATGCGGACAAAATGAACAATGGAAATTACATACACTGGAAGCATCAAGAAAAACATGAAGAGGTGTGTCCAATGGTATATGTTCTTCAAGTTTTATTCTGTCTGTATTCCCTTTTATTCCTTTTTCAGCCATATTTGTTACCTTCTTTATTTTTTATTTTTCAGGCTATCTGCCCAATCTGATAATCTTTTATCGTCCTGATAGTAATCATGATAGTGTGTCGGTGACCCTTTTGTAGGCTCATAAAATATCTTTCCGAGTTCATCTAAGCGATCATCTTCAAAATATTTTCTTTCTTCCTGTCCTACACAAGACAAAAACCATTTTGACGGTTCTCCTGTAAAGAAATCATCGAAAGTATGTATCTTTTTTTCATATTTCTCAGCACGTTCACACGTTTTTGCAAACCTTTGCCTGTTTTTCTCAATATCATATTGTTCTAACGTCTTTTCCCGTGCATTCGCTCCTATTTCCATAGCTTTCTCAGGATTATCGTAAAGATATCGGATAGCTTGTCTGTATTCACTTGGTGACTTTACTAAAAGACCAGTCTCTTTATTTTTTATTATATACTTTTCAACACATTGTTCCAAAGCAACAACAGGCAATCCGGCTGCCATTGCTTCAAGCAGAGCATTTTCCGTTGCTCCAAAATGCTGTGGATTCAACAAATATCCAAATACATCAAGTTCAGAAAGAACCGCCGGAACATCCTTTACCTGACCTAAAAAAAGAAACTCGTTCTTGCCGCTATTTTGCTTATAGCGCATCATTATCTGCTCCTGATTTGCCGCATTACCTGCCATAACAAATTTTGCATCAGTTATGTCTATCGCTGAACAATAATCTGCAAAATCAGGATTTAATTTACAAAAGCCTAATGTTCCTACATATCCTATCCGGAATCCATCATGCTCCTTACGTTCTATCTTTCCAAAACGAGACAAATCATTCAATCCATATACAACATGGAAATGCTCATTTATGTAATCATCACCTAACGCACGGAATTGTGGAAGCTTTAAACTGAACGGCGTTGCAAACATGACCTGATCAAAATGCTTTACAAAATCAGCAGGCACTATCGGGTAATAATTCCCGCTCACATGACACCAAAGTATGCTTCGTATTGGTATTTTTGGAAATTCAATTAAAAATTTAGTCATAGCTGGATGATGTGTCCAGTTAATGACAACTATATCTGCAGCTTCAAGTTCTTCAACTATCTGCTCCCTGTCTGCATCAATTATGATTTCAAATCCAGCCTCTTTTACCCTTGATAAAGTAACCGTATCCAACGGCTTTTCAAGCAAAAGAATACGATGCTGTTCTCCGCCGGTCTTCAAGCCAATATAGGCGGAGCCGATACCTCCGCCAACGTGCGCTGCTATATGAAGAATCCTCATTTTTTTACTCCTGGTATAATTTATAGCTTATGCCTCACGCTTATAATAAAACGGAGGCCATTTCATTGAAAAGACAAGCTGTTTCAAAAGCTTGCCACAGTTTTATTAAATATGATCATTTGGGAAACATAATGATTCTGCTTATTGATCATACGATAAAGAGTCTTTTATATTTTGCACTATATTTTCAAAACTATATGTATATTTCAAGCCTGTATCTCTTTCAAGATCAATAGTATCAAACCAATCGTTGTTGAAGATCAGCTTATCATCTGGTTTTTTCCCGAAACCTATCGAAAGAGAATAGTCGCATATTTCGGCTGCTTTTTCAATATATTCATGCAATTTTTTAGATGCACCGCTTCCGATATAATACATACTTTTAGAAGTGTTTTTTTCGCCAAGTTCTCTCAAAGCTTCAGCCAGATACTCAACAGCAAAAATATCAAAATAATTATCGCATTTTCCAAACGCTGTTTCATCATCATTGACAAAAGCATTTACAGCATAAGGAATAAGCTGATTCTTATTCATATATTTACCGGCAGGATGGCAGAACTGTACCCAAATGTACTTTATTTTCATATCCTTCGACATCTGTAAAGTTAATTCATGCGCCTGCTTTTTAGAAATTATATAAAATGCGTGCTTATTCTTTTCAGGATCCGAAACTATGCTGTCGGCAAAATTTTCATATACAGTTCCGGTAAAAATGATCTTTTTGCAGCCGATACGCTCTGCCGTTTTTAAAGCGTTCACACACATGGCAACATTCGACAACTGAAGTATGGGGTCTGTTCTCTTTTCTCCGAGAGAACCATCCCATATCAAGTGATACCATACATCAATATGTATATCTGAAATTTTATCTTCAAGCTCTTCCTGAGAAGTTTTTATAATGATCAGTTTATCATTCTTAGTAATATTATTAAGGTATCCTTCTGAATTTCTGCACACAGCATATACCTTATGCCCACAAGAAAGCAATTCATTAGTAAGATGATACCCTATATATCCGGAAGCTCCGTTTATCAATACATTCATGGCATTACCCGATCCATTTATGATTTCTGTCTTTATCTGATATTACCAGTTTTTGCTTATCTACACCCCAGTCAATAGCAAATGCCGGGTCATCATAACTATAACACTGCTCGCTGTTAGGAGTGTATTCATGTGTAACATAATACAATACCTGCGAATCAGCTTCAAGTGTAAGGTAACCATGAGCACAGCCTTTAGGAATGTATAAACATTTTCCATTTTCTTCACTTAATTCAGCTGCAACATATTGCTTGTATGTCTCAGAATCCGGTCTTACATCTACGCAAACATCCATTACCTTTCCTCTTGTACACATAACAAGCTTGTCCTCAGCATATGGTGCTGCCTGTGAATGTAACCCTCTAAGAGTATATATACTGTTATTTGCTGAAATATTAGATTGTATAAACTCAGCGTTCATTCCGTTTTCTTCCAGATTTTTTTTACAAAAAGCTCTGGAAAAATAACCTCTTTCATCACTGAAAAAATCACGTTCAATAATATAGCAGCCTTCTATTTTGGTTTTTGTTATATTCATACTCTATACTTATTCTCCTTTTAGATAAAGATCATCGATCCTTTGTAAAATAATCCTGTATCATTTTTTCGGTAACGTCTTTCATATCCTCACCGTTCATCTGTGCTTTATACCAAAGAGCAGTATTTTTTACTGCATCATTTATATCCCATTTATTTGAAAAATCGAGAAGCTGGTATATCTTTCCGGTATTAAGTGTTAATACCGCATCTTCGTGAGGCTCTTCTTTGACCGCATTATCAGAAACATTATATTCAAGTTCCGGTATATACGACTTCATAAGCTTTACTATCTCAACGACCGTAAGGCAATCGCTGAGACTTGGACCTACATTATATGCACCGTTATACTTTACTCCGTAATCATAAAGTTTTTCTGCAAGCGTTATATATAATGACAGCGGTTCAAGAACATTCTGCCACGGACGTATAGACATAGGGTTTCGCAAAGTTACACTGCTTTTGTTCTTTACCGCCCTTATGCAGTCCGGGATTATCCTGTCGGGAGACACATCTCCGCCGCCTATAACATTGCCCGCTCTTGCTGTTGCTATCGCTGTACTATGAGTAACGCCGAATTTTTGCGGATCAAAAAATGATCTCATAAAAGAGGATGTGACTATCTCGGAACAAGCTTTGCTCGAAGCATATGGATCATATCCGCCGAGTTTGTCTTTTTCCGAGAAAAACGCATCATTATTACCGTTTTCATATACCTTATCGGTGGTTATATTTACTACTGATCTTAATTTATCGCATTTTCTTAAACAATTAAGCAATACTGCCGTTCCGATAACATTTGTCTTGTATGTATATATTGGTTCAACATATGACAGACGAACGATAGGCTGTGCCGCCAAATGAAATACTATCTCCGGTTTTATACGTTCTATAAGACCGGCAAGTTTTTCTTCATCACATATATCACCGTAATTACAGTCCATATTCTTATCAAGCTCTATAGCATTGAATATGCTGTCATTATCATTGTTTTCCAGCGCATATCCGTGAACATCTGCGCCCGAGCTTAAAAGTATCTGCGACATCCATGAACCTTTGAAACCGGTGTTTCCGGTAATAAGCACACTTTTCCCATGCCAAAAATCTTTATTCATTTTCCCACACCATCCAAGGAGCATTATTATTCTCGATCATATCATTAAGAATGATCCTGTCTCTCATTGTGTCCATACACTGCCAGAAGCCATTATGCTTAAACGCAGAGAGCTGTCCGTCATTTGCAACACTTTCAAGAGGAGCTCTTTCAAAAACAAGATTGGGATCATCATTAAGATAATCAAATATCTGCGATTCGAGCACCATGAAGCCGCCGTTTATCCAGCCGCCGTCTTCTTTTGCTTTTTCGGTAAAGCGCTTTATATTATTATTTTCACCAATATCAAGTACACCAAATCTTCCGCCGGGCTGTATAGCTGTCATCGTTGCTATCTTGCCACGCTCTTCATGATACTTTACGAGCGCATTTATATCGACATCAGAAACACCGTCACCATATGTAAGCATGAAACGCTCACCATCAAGATACTTCTGTACACGCTTTATACGTGCGCCGGTCTGTGTGGTCACTCCTGTATCTATTATCGTAACTTTCCACGGTTCAGCAACGTTGTTGTGTATTATCATCTTATTTTCATCAGAAAAATCAAATGTTATATCGGAACGATGCAGATAATAATCAGCAAAATATTCCTTGATAACATATCCCTTATATCCACAGCAAATTATAAAATCATTATACCCGAAATGAGAATAATATTTCATTATATGCCACATGATCGGATTTCCTCCGATCTCTATCATAGGCTTAGGTTTAAGATGACTTTCTTCGCTTATACGGGTGCCAAGGCCTCCGGCAAGAATTACAACCTTCACAAAAATCACATCCCTGTTAAAGACATAGTTTTATAAATACTTTATCTGCTCAAAATATGCTTGATCTTTATATTTTTTCTTATTTTAAATCTTTAATGAGCAATATTACCTTAGATAAATGTAAAATTACTCATTGTCATTATATCATATTTTTATGTATTTGTAAAGCTTTTTTTAAAAAAGCAATAAAAATGTATACTTTTTACAATCATCGCCAAATCATACTGTTATTTCTTTATAATGACAAAAAAAGTTTTACATTTTGACCCCTCTGAGATCAGAGGGGTCAAAACAATTGTTTCTGCTAAAAATTATTTTTTCACTTCATCTTTGAACTCGAAATTTTTCCGCAGCCTTTGTCAAAAGCCGGATTGCAGGCATAAAAGTTTTTTGAGTTCAGATCATCCTGAGCTATCCTCAAAGCTTCGCCAAAGCGCTGAAAATGAACTATCTCTCGCTCACGCAGGAACTTTATCGGGTCACGAACGTCCGGATCGTCTGCAAGGCGAAGTATATTGTCATAGGTCGTTCTTGCCTTCTGTTCTGCCGCCATATCTTCAACAAGGTCTGTTATCGGATCGCCCTTTGACTGGAAGTATGCAGCCGAAAACGGAACGCCTGCCGCCGAGACGGGATATATCCCTGTCGTATGGTCAACAAAATAGGTGTCAAATCCGCTTTCTTTTATCTGCTTCGGAGTAAGGTCTTTTGTAAGCTGATACAGGATAGCGGAGATCATTTCAATGTGTGCAAGTTCCTCTGTTCCTATATCAGTGAGAAGTCCCTTTACTTCACCGTAAGGCATGGCATAACGCTGATTAAGATATCTCATAGATGCCGCTGTTTCTCCGTCCGGTCCTCCTAGCTGGCTGATTATAAACTTTGCAAGCTTTGGATTGGGATTCTTTATCTTTACAGGGTATTGAAGTTTGTAATCATATGCAACTTATACATATTTAAGTCGATATTTTTGTGTATTTTTTATTCAAAAGGTATTGGCATCTAACGTTAGATATATTGATGTCCCAATTAAATCTTGAAGATTTATGTGAAGAATAAATGCTGAAATTCAA
>CADBQZ010000005.1 GCA_902796865.1 uncultured Ruminococcus sp.
AACATAAAGATAAAGAATATAATTTTTATCCACATCTTTAGCATTTTTATATGTAGGAAGCTGCTGTATTCTTGATCTTACATCTTCTACAAGATTAACAGGTTCCGAATCCGATGTCTTTTTATATGTAAATTTATCAAGAACAGACTGTATATCTATTATCGAAGTTCCGTTTATATCCTCGCCAAAGATAGGTTCGATAAGCTGTGAACAAAGATCAAGTTCATCTTTTGAAATATTTTCTATTTTGTAATTTGGATTATTCAAAAACCGTATAGCGCCAAGCTCAGGATGCTTTCCTTCTTTTATATCATTAAATCCGAGCACAAGTCCCTGTGTTCTTGTAACATCTACAAGATCAGTCTTATGCTGTATCGCTGCTTCTTCCCTCTTTTTTGTGACCGTATGAGCAGCCTTTCTCTCAGCACCTATATTAATATCATCCTTGGCTTTTCCATTTAACGGCGCATCTATCTTTTCAAGACCAAATGTATCTTTCTTGTTAATATTCCTGTCCAAAACGATATCTGCACTCTGGAGTTTTTTTCTGTCCATCCCAAGCTCAGTACGGTCTATCTGACGAAGCCTTTCTTCCTCTTTAAGAGTTCTCTTTTCAGCCTGTGCTCTGAGATATTCCATATTGAGTTTTTTAGGGATATATGCACGGTCATAGAAAACAACATTATCCTTTGACTGCTTTCTGAATACCTGCTCAGTCATTGTATCTTCAACACCTGATATACGTGCAACTTGTATTCCCTTGCGGTTTATCTGATTTTCTTCCTTCGGAAGCTTAGCACCTGCACGGATAGCTGCCGGCTGCGGATTTACCTTTCCATCAGGCTCTGCACTGACATAATCACTCGGTACGCCAAAGAGAGTCTTTCCGTCCTTTGAAAGCTTTATCTCTGTAGCATAAGTAAATTCAAGTGCAAATTGTTCAAAGCTTCTTCCTTTTAAAACGTCGCCGAAAAGTTCCTGTATAGACTTTTCATGAGTATGGTCGGGACTATCCTGCCCTGCATATTCCATGCCTGAATTTTTGTACTTTATCATATCGCCTTCAATACCGACGATCGTCAAAAAATGCTTACCGTTGGTTATTCCGACAGGCGAACGCTCATCTTTTATTGCATGGGTCAGCACTTTCTTTATCTTATCATATGCAGCCTCTGCATATTCATCAGCTGAAAGCCCTGTCTCTTTTGCAATATCCTGATTATATCCGTTCACAGCAAATTCTGACAACATAGTATTCGGCATGAAACTCAGGATAGAGTCACCCATATCTATAGCATTATTAAATGTGTCTGTATTATAAGCCTTATCAGTTGCTTTAATTGTTTTCTCAGCCTCTTCTTTGCTTATATCAGGACGATAGTTTCTTATCTCCTCCTGTGTCAGGTCAAGACCCTTTGATGATGCAAGTACCTGTAAAAAGCATGACCAGCAGCCGTTATTTGAAGTCTGATAATTTTTAAGATGAGCACCTTCAAGTAAAACGCCTTCCGTGCCGTTTGGACCATGTGTAATTTTATACTCCTTACGTTCGAGAGGCGGCTGACCGTTTTCAATGCGGCTGTTTATCTTCAACTGGTTTTCGGCAAGCTTTCTGGCAGTCTTTATATTATCCTTTAAAAAGAATCTTTCTTCATAGCTGAGCGGTTTGTCAGGATTTTCAAGATAATCCGAGAGCAGTGTAACATTTCCTGTATTCCTTACCCATTTAGGAAGCTTATTGATTGCATTCTTTCTCCAACTAAGAGGATTTTCTGCAAGAAGAGTATTATACTCTGAAATAAGCTCCTCATTCGACATAGAAAGAAACTTGACCTGAAGTTCTTCGCTTGTCGGCATATGAAACTGTCCTGTAAGTATAAGATCAGTCTTTTTGCTATACTCTTTAAGCGCAAGCTTTTCATAATTTGCAAAGCTTATACCACCTGGTACATTTTTTATTTCAGCTACAGGTTCATTTATTACAGGCCCAGGCTGTACGGGCGATTTCTGTTCAGTAATGTTCTGAGAAGGCTTTGTATTGTCAGCCCCGGGTACATTCCTTCTTCTGCGTCTTCTCTTTGGTTCATTTTTTATTTCAGTTACAGGTTCTTTTATTACAGGCCCAGGCTGTACGGGCGGTTTCTGTTCAGTAATGTTCTGAGCAGGCTTTGTATTATCAGTCCCAAGCAATGCCCTTTTTCTGCGTCTTCTCTTCGGCGTGTTATCTGTATCTGTTTTCGGCATTGTTTTTCCTCCTTTACCGACTGCTTTAGTTTTATATGTACTGACTTTTACGCTTCTATAAGTAAAACCTTAAAAATAACATTTCGGGTGCATTAATTTTCAATAATTTAATGCACAATAGGACAATATGATCCATTCGTTATTTTTTAGTATCATAGAAGCATATAAATAATACTTTTTATATATACGTACAGCACCTTCTTTAGGTGTCTGTATTACCACGGAAGGTGCTGTTTATGACTTTTTTATTATAGTCTCAATCAGCTTTCTGTTCTGATTTTCTGACTATCTTTTTACCCATAAGCTTTTCAAAACGCTGTACTGCTCTTCTTATTGAAAAGAATGCCATGATAGATCTTCCGCAATAAGCATAAACGTCTATCTTATCCTGACGTTCTTCTTCGGGATCATTATACTCTTTGAGTATCAAAACGACCGGACGAAATATAATAGCTTTGATATAGCATACAACAGCATCAGGTTCATTCTCAAGATAAACACGAAGTCCTATATCTTTAAGTGCCTTTTCACCGCTGAATAAAGCCTGCTTTGAGTTTATCGACTTGGTATTATAAACGAATTTTTTCTTTTTTACACCTAAGAAAAAAGTCTCCTTAGCGCCGTCGCCGACACCCCAGCGAGTTACAAGATGAGCTTTTCCGGCCCTGAGTTTGCCGTCATCGCCTCTTTTAACATTACCCATGAGTACTGCTTTTATTTCTTTTATATAGCTTTTTCTTTCGGCTTTTTCCTTTTTTTTCTGTTTTTTCTTTTCTTTTTTATCCTGTTTATCCTTAGCCATTATCAGCCGTCACCTCCGAAAGCTTCCAATCTCCGTCAGCACCAAGTAAGCATACCAATTCTTTTTTGAAATCAAGCGTTTCACTGCTGAGTATAAGCTTACTGTTATTTTCATTTTCAACAGAGGATATTTTTGAAATATCTACCTCAACAGCAATATAATAAATATTATCATCTGTTGAGCCTTCATATACTTCATACATACCTTCAAACGCTTTATCGCTGTATTCCGGAGTAAGCGTCCAGTCGCCGCCCTTTGGCATAAGTACCTTGTTGCCGCTTAAAATATACGGGGTCTCTGAATCAAGCGCTCCGGCATAAGACAACTCCTGATGAATATCGCTAAGACTGCATACAAGTCCGCCGTTTTCATCATAGTTTACCATTACATTAGCCTCTATCTGTACAGCTGTAAAGCTTAAGCCTGCTATCTCACCAGACTGTGTGAATTTGATATTTCCGTATCCTTCACCTGCCGGTAAAATAACAATATTCAGATCTTTTTTATCTTTATCATCACATTTTGTCTCAAAGACACTGTTAAATTCGGGATCGACCGCCCATTTAAGATCAGAAGATTTATAACCGGTAATATCAATTTCGATACCATTTTCGCTGTCGTAAACATAGACGGGGTTATTTGTATCAGTAAAAAATTCCTGTTTGTTATTCTCCTTATCACTGTCAGAGCCATCGCTCAGAGCAAGAAGAACTATCGCTGCTGCAATAATAAGCAGCAGCACCACAGCTCCTGCAATAGCTATTGGTTTATGTTTTTTTATAAGATCAATAAATTTATCCATTATTCTTTCCTTATAATTATCATTTCTTCTCTGCCTTGAAATAAGGACGAGACAAATGTCCTTTATTTATACACTTTCATAACATGATGCAACGGCAACACCGTATGAAACACTGATGTTTCGGAACGGTGCTGCCGGAAGCATTAATTTGCATTAGCAGGATCGTTATTTTGTTCTTCGTCCTGAACATTCGTTTCCTGCTGTACAGGAGCTGTTACAAGCGTCTGTGTAGTAACAGCATTCCTGTTCTGATCGTTCATCGGATTCGGATTTGTAATTACCGAACGGGTAGGAACGGTGATGTTTATAATATCCTTGACCGTAGGATTTTCAATAGATAAGATCGTTATAGCATATGTCTGCGGTGCTGATGTATCATTCTCCGGTGCTGTAAATGTAACAGCCTTATTGCTTGTTCTCACAAGTGTTCCGGGTACTGATGTTTCCGTACCGTTTATAAGCCATACTGCCTGAGCATCAAAATTCATCTTTGAATTGTTAAGAATAACAGTAAATGTTGCTTTCTTTCCGCTTTCAAGTACAAGGCTCATCGAGTGATCCATTACCTTTATTGATGAATTATTCGCTGAAACGATAGTCTCAAGTCCTATATCCTTCAAGATGATCTTTTCTTCACCCTTAGTCTGACTGATTTCTTTGTTCAGTACTCGGTTGAACGGTTCATCTCCGAGACATATAGAACCATTGATATCAGATACGAGCCAGCTTGCTGTTCCTCTGTCATTATACGGAAGTATCGACATTGATATAAGCTGGTCACAGTCTTTCAGGAACATTCTTATCCTTGCGGACTGTCCTGTAACAAATTTCTTGTCGTAAGGATCATTAGTCGCTGTATCATCGCTGTCTGACTTCTTTTTGT
>CADBQZ010000006.1 GCA_902796865.1 uncultured Ruminococcus sp.
ACACAAGTATAATGTTGTGATTGAAAATATACAAGCAGAAAAACAGTCGGAGATGAAGTATCAGATATATCAGCTGCCTATGGGTGACAAGTATCATGGTATTCGCTTTGAGAGTATGGAAACGCTGAAAAATAGCGGTATTCAGTTAAATCATGCCGATTATGAGTTTGTTTATGAGGGAACGCTTGATGAATTTAACGGTACGGCTACGCTTGAAAGCATTTTTACCAAATTCAATACAGATCACCCCGATGATTTCAAGGGTCACTCCCTTTCCATGAGTGATGTGATAGTGGTTAAGATAGGTGACGTAAAAACGGCGTATTGCTGTGATGATATAGGCTTTACGGAAATGCCCGATTTCTTTAAGGAAAAAGAAATTGTGACGGAAAAGCATATATCCGAAACACCGATTGGTGATAAGTCTGTACAGGATAGGAACTATGTCAAAACACCTATCATAGATGGTGAAAATGTATATACTGCCCTTATCAACGAACTGTTAAGTGGTAAGGGGTTACAGCATGATAAGAATTATGTTCAGAAGTATTTTGATGAGCATAGCATGACTACCGAGGAACTTGCAGATTTTATTAAATCGGAGTACGGAACAGACGGACACATCGGAGATGATAAGATAAAATATGTTTCTTACAGTGAAAACGGAATAACTCTTGATTTTAAAAATGGCGAAAGCTATCTGCACAGTTGGCTAAATGTTGCTGTTCCGTTAGAAACAAGGCTGAAAGATAATACATATCTTACCGAAACAGAGGTTAAAATAGAGAAAACATTTGAAGAATTGCAAGGCTCACTTTTCGATGTTGATAACTCTATTGAAAATGAGGAACTTCCGCAGATCAGCACAATAAATCTTCGCAAGGTCGGTAATTTCTTTGAGGTATACGGTGATGAGGCTATTGCTGTTTCCAACACTCTCGGCTTAAACCTGACTGTCAAGAATGGGCTTGAAATGGTCGGTTTCCCCGATAATAAAAAGAGCGAATACAGAGATAGACTCCGTGATGCAGGGTACACTGTGTTGATCGAGGAGGTCTATGAATTGAATCCCTCAAGGCATGAGGATATGGACAATGCTGTTGAAGATGTTTCGGAAGAAATAAAAAGGGATACGCCCGAAAACTTTTCCATAACTGTTGATGAGTACGATCTCGGCGGTGCTAAATCCAAATTTAAAGCCAACGTTGAGGCTATAAAAATGTTGAAACAACTAATAGCCGAGGACAGAAAATATGCCAATCCCGAAGAACAGGCTATCATGGCTAAGTATACGGGTTGGGGCGGTCTTGCAAATGCTTTTGACGAAAACCGTTCCGACTGGTCTGACGAGTATGCAGAACTAAAAAGTTTGCTTACAGAGGAAGAATATGTATCAGCAAGAAGTACCGTAACTGATGCTTTTTACACTCCGCCGTATATCATACATAGTATTTACAAGGCTCTTGATAATTTTGGCTTTATGTCGGGTAAAATCTTAGACCCCTCAACAGGTATTGGAAACTTTATCGGCTGTATGCCACCCGAAATGAAAAACCGCAGCAGTATCACCGCTACGGAAGTTGACAAAATATCGGGCAGGATCGCTCAATATCTCTACCCGATGACAAACGTGGAGATAACAGGCTTTGAAAAGAAAAATCTTGCCGACAATAGCTTTGATGTAGTGGTTGGAAACATACCCTTTGGCAGCTTAAAAATAAATGACCGCAGATACAACAAACATAATTTTGCTATCCATGATTACTTTTTCGCCAAATCTCTCGATAAGGTTCGTGCAGGCGGTATCGTTGCATTTATCACTTCTACATCAACTATGGATAAGCAAAACAACTCCGTCCGCAAGTACATTTCCGATAGGGCAGAACTGCTCGGTGCTATCAGACTTCCTAATAACGCTTTCAAATCATATGCAGGAACAGAAGTGTCCGCCGATATTATCTTCCTTAAAAAACGTGAACATATGATAGATATAGCTGAGGATTGGGTGTACACGAGTGAGCATCGGATCGGCGATGACATATTCCCTATGAATCACTATTTTATTGACAATCCCGATATGGTGCTTGGCAAAGTGGTATTGAATAAACTTTACGGCAGAGGAACAAGTGTAGAGGCTTATGAAAACTCTGATCTGAAAGAACAGCTTGAAAAAGCTGTATCGAAAATAAAGGGAAAATACATAGAGCGAACAGACGAGATAGTGGAGGAAGACGAACTTGAAAACGCTATTCCTGCCGAGGAGGGAGTGCGGAATTTCAGCTACACTATCGTTGATGATAAGATATACTACCGTCAGGGAAACTCTATGCTTTTGCAGGATTTTACAGGTAAAAAGAAAGAGCGTGTAAAGGGGATGATAGCCGTTTCAAAATGTGTTCATGAGCTGCTTGATATGCAGCTTGAAGGCTATCCCGAAATGTCCTTATCTGCCAAAAGACTTGAACTGAATGAACTGTATGAAGCGTTTACAAAGGAATTTGGATTGCTCAACAGCCGAGAAAATACAAATAT
>CADBQZ010000007.1 GCA_902796865.1 uncultured Ruminococcus sp.
AAATACTTATGTTTGATGAGGCTACATCTGCTCTTGACAATATAACCCAAAAAATAGTCTCTGATTCACTTGACAAACTAAAATGCACAAGAATAGCGATTGCTCACAGACTTTCAACGATACAAAACTGCGACAGGATAATAGTTCTTGACAAAGGACATATCATCGAAGACGGAACATATGATGAACTTATCGCCCAAAAAGGTTTCTTTGCAGATCTTGTACGCAGACAGCGTATAAACGAAAAGAATGAGGAACAATAACTGAATATTGCTAAAACATTAGAACCTGCACTGGACTCTTAGAAACGCATTTTTATGCCTATGATATCTGGAAGTATAATGTTGGCTTTAGTTTTTCTATAAGCAATACAAACAAAGCGGCTCTCATTAAAATGAGAGCCGCTTTTATCAATTAAACCGAATATACTTTGAATGTTACATTTTGTCCTTTTAAGAACTGATTTAAAAGTACAAGATCCGAAACGGTAGCAAAACCGTCACCGTTTGTGTCCATAGCTGAAGCGTGAGGAGCTGCCATTCCATCATTTTCCATATTTGCAACAAGCCATCTCTTGAAGGCAATACTGTCGAACACATTCACCTTGCCGTCATTCGTTACATCACCTGATATGAAATCTATCGGCTGATCTCCGCCCTGACCCGGATCATATTCAGAACCGCTGTCGTTAAACTTAACACCCAGACCATTATATGTACTGCTGTCTTTTATCTGTGCAAATCCATGAGTATTAACAGAACCGTCAGGATTTCTCCATTTTGTATGGAAGTCAAACGACGATTCAGGAGCAACAGCAACGCCTACTGAACCTACTATCTTATACGGAGCAACATCAAGACTTACAAACATCTCATCTGTAGGAGTGATGATATCCCCTTTCTTAGCGCCGTTTTCAATATCTATCTTATTACTTACAAAATAATACTTTGAATTGTAATAAATAGAATTTTCTATCGTTCCGACGAACTTATCGTTGGCGTTCTTTATAATTATTTTGTCTGTGCCGTCAGATGCAAAGCTAGCTTTTGCTCTGTCATTATTGATATAGGTAATGACATTCTTAAAGTCACAGCCGTCATCGGTACATCTGTATAACGAGAAGTTCGGTTTGCCGTTTCCGCCGACACCGTTGTTGTATGCCGTACAGTTTGTGAGACTTTCAAGTTTCGGATTATTATTGTCTGTGAAACCGCAGTTTAAGTTTTCAAATGCCAGGCAATTCTGAACGATATGACCTGTTCCTACACCGCTTCCGCCAAGCTTGAATCCGTTTCCGTCACACTTGCCAAAGCCTTCACCATACTCCGTAAAGCCATTTCTGAATGCGACACAGTTTCTGAGTGTTACAACTCCTATCGGTCCTGTTTCCGTTTTAGCGAAAAGATCCCAGCCGTCGTCAGAGTTATTGTATGCGATACAGCCGTCAAAAACATTTCCCTCACCGCAGGTAAGCTTTGCAGCAAATCCGTCCGCATTCTCCATTTTAGCATTATCACAGTTATCCTTTGATGTACAATTAAGAATGAGATTGTTTGAAGGCCAGTCTGCTATAGTTGCTGCTGAAGAATCATAACGTGAAATCTGAAGTCCGGTATCCTGATTATTTGTGAACTCCATAAGCTCAAATGTGTTATTGCTTCCCGAAAGAAGTACCCCATTGTCTCCTGCATTCGCTATCTCAAAACCCTTGAAGTACCAATAGTCACTGTTTAAGATAAGTCCTCTGTTTGCATCTGCAACGCCCTGACCTGAGAAGTCCCAAAGTACATCTGCACCCGGATATGCTTCGATCATCTTTGGCTTTCCTGCCTGACCGTTATTTTTATTTATAAGTATCGTTTCAGAAAACTTATATGTACCGCCTAACAGATAAATACGTCCACCGGATTTTACAGCGGATATAGCTGTAAGAACATCATAAGGACTGTCTTTTGTTCCTTTTCCTGCCTGACTTCCATTTGGTGAAGCATATATAACATCTGCTGATGTATCAATTGATACTGATGTTGAAGTCTTTGAATATGACGATCCAGGAGCAGTAGTTTTTGCAACTGTCGAAACAGATGTCTTATTTGAAGTAGTAACTGCCGCAGTTGTAACAGCCTTTGTAGTTACCGTTTCCTCCTCTGCCGATTTATCAAAACCGCTTCCTATCGCTATAACGGGCGAAACGTAATTCTGAAGCTTTGTCATAAGTGCGCTGTTCACGCTGTAATCAGTATCTTCAGCTGATGTGAATGAGAATTCAAAATCTCCGCCGCCCTGACGGCCTGCGTTTGATGTAACTATCGCTGGAACGTCAGATGCTGCATCTGCTTTCCATGAATACATTATAGAACTATTTGTATCAAAGTTGTTGTATGAGGTATCGCCTTTTTTTGTCAGAACAGATGAAGGAACTTTTTCTGTCAGCGCTGAAGCATCATATGCATCAAACTCAGTGTTGTTTTTGCTGTATGGAACGAATTTATAAGTTCCTTCCATTATATTTCCGTATGATTTTATGATACCGCCGTCTTCACTTGAGAATGTACCCTCGCCCTCAGCAATATCAGTACCCTGCATTGATATAAGCATAGGCTTTATGCAGTTTCTGAAATAATTGTTTTCAGAAAGTATTGACGAGCCGTTTGTGGCGCCCATACCATACTTTGCATTTCCGTCATAATAGTTATTGTAAACGTGTGCGGAATAAAATCTTACTCTGGGGTGACGTGAATCAGAATGGTCATACCAGTTATGATGATATGTTATATAAAGACCCTCCGTTGTATTCTCCTTCAGTCCCAAAAGATTACATTTTCCGTTATCCCAGAAATGATTATATGAGAAAGTTATATATGTAGAAAGCTTGCAGTCAAGTGCACCGTCGCCTTTTTTTTTTTTTTTATCACTTCCGGGCATTCCATAGAATGAATCACAGTTATGTACCCATACATGGTCACAGCCCTGCTGAAGACTATAGTTATCTCCTTCACTGCTGTCAACGAGCATTATAGCCATATTTCTTATTTCGCAGTTTGAAAGGTTTTTGAGCCTTAGCCCAAAGCCTCTCAATACAGCATCATCACCGATACCTTCTATAGTAATACCGCATTTAAGTCTCTTTTCAGCTGCATCACCCGTACCGCTTATAACAAGATCGCCGTTTTCCAAAACAGCCGGGTCTGTTACCTGACCGATAATTCTTATATCGAGCGGTCTTGAATCATAGCCCTTTTTATAAAGATTTATGATATTCTGAAGTCCGACAGCATTTGTGACCGAGCCCTTTGCATTTGTCACAACATCAAGTGAAACTGTATCCTTTGTTCTTTCTGTTATGTAGAGTACTACAGCATTGCTTCGGAGTGTTCCGTCTTCGTTGTATGCACCTGAGGAAGTACCGTTTATCCAGCCAAATCCTGTTCTGTCATACGAAACAGCATTTGCCTTGGTCTCAGCTGCTTTTGATGTGTCTTCTTTTCCGTTTATAACAGGCACTACTTTCATAGTGTGGCTTCCTGCTTTCAGACCTACCGCATCAGCTCTGTAGTATCCTGAATACTGTCTTATGAGCATACTGTCGATCTGCATTCCGTCGACATAGACATTATAGCCTTCTGCATTTGAAACAGGAGCCCATTCTGCATATACAGACTCTCCATAGCCTGCACTGTCATAGAATTTCACCGAGCTTTCAGCCGCTTCTACTGTGAATCCAGATTCCAGAAATGTGGTATTGTCCCAGACTGCCGGAACAGAAGATGCTGCCATGACCGCAGCTGCCACAAAGCCTGTTAATATTTTTTTTAGCTTCATGATAAAAATACCTCTCTATCTTAAAATTTCGGCGCTGTATCCAGCGGACAGAGGAATCCGGATATAACGCCTTTTTTATAATACAGAAAAGCTGCATTGTAGACCGCTTTTCCATAATAATCAAACAGTATTCATATGTTATTTTTTAGACAATATAATAATATTTGTCCGCATTCTTCTAGATTCATTATAACTCAAAAAATCACAAATTACAAGTGACATAAATCATATATTTTGCATGATTTTCAATGCACGATTTTGTCAATTTATGACATATTGATTACTAAAATATTGAATTTGTCAGTCTAGCATCTCCATTTCATCAAATAATTTATCTATTTCTTCTTTAAGCCTGCTTATCTCGCTGCACTTGCTGTTCATTAGCTCAAAATCAGAATATATCTCCTCACGAGTTATCTCTTCTTCGAGCTGTGCAACAGCTTCCTCATTCTTTTCTATAAGTTCTTCAAGTTCCTTTAAGCGCTGACGTTTTTTTGCCTCCTGTGCTCTTTGTTCCTTTGATTTAAAGGCTCTCGCAGACTTTTCCTTTTTTTCCGTTTCCGCCTTTGCTGCCTTCTGAGCATCCTCAAAAGCTTGCTGCTCCTGACGGCGTTTCTGCACAATGCCGAGATAATAGTCAAAATTTCCGTCGAACATCTCAGTGCCGTCAGAACGTATCTCAAGTATCTTTTCGGGTATTTTATTAAGAAGGTATCGGTCATGTGATACGAATATGACCGTCCCGTCAAATTCATCTAATGCCTGCTCGATCGCTTCCTTTGCCGAAAGATCAAGATGGTTTGTAGGCTCATCGAGTATCAGAACATTTCCCTTTTCAAGCATCATAAGTGCAAAACAGACCTTAGCTCTCTCTCCGCCGCTTATTATACCAGTCTGTTTGAAAACATTTTCACCTTTTATACCTACACTTCCGAGAAGCGAACGTATATCAAGGTCAGTAAGTATAGGATAATGCTTGTGAAGCTCATCTATAACAGAATTATCCGGATCAAGATTAGCGCTTTCCTGTTCAAAATACGAGATCTTTACGTTCGATGCCCAGCGCACTTTTCCGTTATGCGGCAAAAGACCCTGTATGATCTTTAGAAATGTAGACTTTCCGATACCGTTCTCGCCGATTATGCCAAGCTTTTCTCCCCTTTTGAGCTCAAAAGTTATATTATCTGCAAGAAGCTTTCTATTATTTTTCTCCCCTACCGATATGTCAACACCTTTTACGTCGAGTATATCAAAAGGCGGTGTCACCGCATACTCAAAATTGATATGCGGATCATTGCTTATCTCCATAGGCTTTTCGATAATATCCATTCTGTCAAGCGCTTTTTCACGGCTTTTTGCAGATGCAGCCGTTGATGCTCTTACCTTATTTCTTGCGATATAATCTGTAAGCTTTGCGATCTCACGCTGCTGTGCTTCATATTCACGTTTTTTGCGCTTTATATCATCAGCTCTGAGTATTGTATACGCTGAATAATTTCCTTTATAGCGTGTCAGCGTTCCCATTGATATTTCACAAACGGAAGTAACTACCTTATCAAGAAAATATCTGTCATGCGATACTACTATCAATGCACCTTTATAATCGGCAAGATAATCTTCAAGCCATAAAACAGTTTTGAAATCAAGATGGTTTGTAGGCTCGTCAAGAATAAGAAGATTCGGTTCTTCCAAAAGAAGCTTGGCTATCGCAAGACGTGTTTTCTCTCCGCCGCTGAATCCGCTTATCACACGATCATATTCTGCTTC
>CADBQZ010000008.1 GCA_902796865.1 uncultured Ruminococcus sp.
AAAAACGCCAAAGCAGCAGGGCTTAAAACAGGGGTATACATATATACTCTTGCAAATACTGAGGAAGAGATCAAAGATAACGCTGAATGGATAGATATGATGCTCGACGGTGAAAAGACTGATCTTCCTGTTGTATTCGACTGGGAGGAGTTTTCAGAGTTCCAGAAATACAAGATGAGCATACATGATATAAACAGGTTTTATGGCATTTTCGCTGAAGAAATGAAAAAACAGGGTCGTACAGCCATGCTTTACAGCAGTAAAAATTTCCTGAACGACCTCTGGGAAGAACAGACGGAGAGTCCGGTATGGCTTGCACACTATACCGACAAGACCGATTATACCGGAAAGTATGATATGTGGCAGCTTTGCAGTGATGGAGTTATAGACGGTATAGACGGTTATGTGGATATTGATGTTGCGTATGATATATTATAATTACGGGCAATACTGCAAAAAGAATGCCGGAAGGTTTTGTGCGGCGGAAATATTTTCTTCAACGGGTTGACGAATTGTGATGTACATGATATAATGATATATGACAAAAAAACAATTAGTTTGGCATAATATGATATATTTAGTTCAAAACATACAATTTTGCGGATAGTATTATAAATATTATGCCGGCAGGTCATAACCAAAGCTATATTATGCGGTCAAGTACCGTTATGAGTATAAAGGCAAATAAAAAGACAAAAGGAGTAAGATCAAATGAAGTACTACATAGGCATAGACCTCGGAGGCACTAATATAGTTGCCGGAGTTGTAGATGAAAACTACAAGATCCTTTCAAAGGCAAGTACCAAAACAAATATCCCTCGTCCTGAAAAGGAAATTGCGGACGATATGGTAAAGGTGTCATTAGAGGCAGCCGAGCAGGCAGGTATCAAGATAGATGACGTTGAGTGGGTAGGTGTCGGAACACCCGGTATCGCAAACAGCGAAAAGGGTATCGTTGAATTCTCAGGCAATCTGGGATTTAAAAATACTCCGCTCAAGAAATATATCCAGGAAAAGATAGATAAGCCGGTATTCCTTGAAAATGATGCAAATGCAGCTGCATATGGTGAATTTGTTGCGGGTGCAGCAAAGGGTGCTAACGATGCTGTATGTATAACTCTTGGAACAGGTGTCGGCGGCGGAATAGTTATCGACGGTAAGATATATACAGGTTTTAATTTTGCCGGTGCTGAGATAGGTCACATGGTCGTTGATGCTCATGGTCCTATGTGCTCATGCGGAAGAAAAGGCTGCTTTGAAGTATTTTCATCTGCAACAGGTCTTATAAGAATGACAAAAGAGGCAATGGAGCAGGATAAGGATACATTGATGCACAAGATAGCAGCAGAAAGAGGCGATAAGGTCTCTGCAAGAACAGCTTTCGATGCTATGAAAATGGGCGATAAGAAAGCAAAAGAAGTGGTCGATAACTTCATCTGGTATCTTGCAGTCGGCATTACAAACACTATAAATATCTTCCAGCCGGATATTCTCTGCATAGGCGGAGGTGTCTGCAACGAGGGAGATACATTGCTGCTTCCGTTGAAGGAACTCATCAAAAAAGAAGTATTCACAAGAAATTCACCTAAGAATACAGAAATAGTTATCGCAAAGCTCGGTAACGATGCAGGTATCATAGGCGCAGCTTTCTTAGGAAATGCAAAATAAGCATATCAGTGCAGTAATGCACAAAAATGCCCCGGACGCTTAAAAAATGCGTTCGGGGTAAAATTTATTTTTTCTTTCTTTTTTTGCGGTAAACAATAATTGCTAATATAATTATAGCTAATACTGCTCTTATAGCCATTCTGCTATAACGGATCATATCATCACTGCTGTCTAAAAAGAAGCTTAATGCAGAATCTGTTTTGGCTGTTTTCCCTGAAAGAAATGTTTTTGAATTTCTGATATTGCTGCTGTCCGGAATACTGTTATCATTATTTGTTATATTGTCAGATGATGAAACAGAAGGAACATCATCAGGTATATATTCGGGGTCAAGACTGCCGTTTTCAAAATAATAGCTTGTCTGATATGCTATCAGTTCAAGTGCTTCTGTATCGAATATAGTTGAAAGTCCGCACTTTTCACAAGTCTCTTTGTAAGATGTGTATGTATTACATTCGACTATATCCTGATATTTATCGGAAGCATATTGTTTGCTGCCGTCAGATCTTATCCACATATCAAGCACAGGAACGGCTGACGTTGCGTATGTTATATAGTAAAGCGGGCTGGTGAAATTGTGTGAATTATATGTCCAGTCGTTTATATACACATATTCTTCAGAAGAGTATAGACCGTATTCTTTTGCAAGCTGTTCAAACTTTTGATTAAGATCATCAAGTGTACAGTCAGGATTCTTGTATGCGTACTTTTGAAACTCATCATAAAGACAGCCGGTGACTATTGAATCCAGCATATTATATATAACGCTTTCATTGAAAGCTTTTCCTTCATCTTCACCGAGTATCTCTTCAGCGCTTTCTGTGAAAAGTATCTGCATACCCTGAGAGTGCATCTCAGATGTATCTATTGAAAAGCCTACAATGTCGTAAAGCGCCAGAGACGGATTTTCATAGTTTTCATTTGCGTGACCGAATTCATGCAGAAAACTATCCAGATCTTCATATGTACCATCAGGATTTATAAAGATATATGGAACATTGTAGTCGTAAATACTATTCATATATGAATGGCCCAGCTTGCTGTTGCTTGGTTCGATGTCGTAAAGATGATGCTGAGTGATATGGCTGAAATTTTCGCCTATATCTCCTCCAGCCTGCATGAAGAAAGGAGCAAGCAGCTCAGTTACTCTTTTACTGTCAAATTTTTCATCGTAAAGTCCGGAATTAATTATATCATACGAAATAATATCATTCATGCTGCTGTAAAGCTCGGAGAAGTCTTTCTTCACGACAGAGTAGATATTGTCGGTGTCTTCAGAGGTATAGTCTCTGATATATTCATAATCATAAATGTATTCGGCGTAGTTGTCATACCCGTAAAGCTCGGCTATCTGCTGTCTTATTTTTACGAGCTTTAAAAATATCTCACCTAGTGTTTTGTTTTGTTTTTCATACAAAAGCTTTTCTATCTCAGTCAATTTATCGCTGTCTATAGTCAAGTTATTGATAAGACTGGTCCATGTATAGCGTTCGCCTTCATATTCAACATAGAAAGTATCATCTGTATGCCGTGAGTACTCGAGTATCAATTCGTTTTCCTGATTTGACAGAAGCTCATACTTGTCACGCAATTCATTGCTCGATTCACGGAATTCTTCGTCAATGATAAAAAGATCCACAAGGTTATATCCGCCGGCATCTTTAAGAGCATCTTCAAAGCCGCCGTCATATAGCTCCTGCATACAATCGCTTATGTCGGTCCTTATGCTGCTCACTTCATCATTCATTTTGCTGTATTCGTCGGAAAGCTCATCGTTTGAAACATCTAAGTCAAAGTTTAATTCATACATATTCAGAAGCGTCTGCATATGATCGAACTGTGTTATAAGTTCTGACAAAAGCTCTGATACATACTGCATTTTTGATGTATCTCCGGATCTTGCAACGGCACTGAGTTTTGAAATAGTTCCTTTGATCTGGCTGCTGTTAAATTTTTCTGAGCGTATTTGCTGAAGATCGGGACAGTCTTTCTGTTCGGGATAAAGCTCTGCATTTACCGAAAGCGGTACGGATAAAACAATAGCTGCGCTTAGAAACGCAGCAGTTCTTTTAAAAATATTCATATATCACCCATTTGAACCTGATGTTGACATAACAGCTGAAGCAGTTGTTGTCTTGTCAGTAGGTACTGCATCTGCGATAAAATTTTTTGAGATCTCTCTGAAAACGCATGACATCTCGGCAGATGAGGAAATTAGTGCTGTAAGTATGTTTTCTTCGTTCATTTTTTTGTTCTCCATATTAATAATTTTTTGCTGCCGCTCTATATTTTCTGCGGTTTTTATCATATTGTTGTCTCAGCAATTACTATTGTAGCACTTTTAAAAATATTTGTCAATAACAACTGTGTAAAAAAACTCACAAAAAATTTATTTTTAAAATTGATATAAATATCAGCTTTTCCGTCTTGTATTTTTAGTGTATAAATGCTATAATAATGATAACATGACGTGATAAGAATGGAGCAGGCTATGAAAAAGTGGATAATAGGCAGACCCGACAGTGAAATATCCAGGAAAATAAGAACAGAGACCGATGTATCGGAGCTATGTGCCGATGTGCTTGCATCAAGGGGATTCAGAAGCGGACAGGATGCTGCCGAAAAGCTTTCGGCGGAAGATCTTTTTGATCCGTTTTTGCTCAAAGACATGAGGGAAGCCTGTGATGTTATAAACGAAGCGATAGACGATTTTGAGAGGATATGCGTTTACGGTGATTATGACTGCGACGGGATAACATCTACAGTTATGCTTTTTTCATATCTACAGTTTATGGGGGCTGATGTTACATACTATATCCCTGAACGTTCAGAGGGATACGGACTTAATGAACAGGCGGTAAGAAGCATCGCAGAACAAGGAACCAAGCTTATAATAACTGTCGATAACGGCATAGCGGCTTTGAAAGAATCGGAGCTTATATATGAGCTTGGCATGAAGCTTGTTGTGACCGATCATCATCAGCCGGGCGATGAGATTCCTAAAGCGGAGGCTGTTATAGACCCTCACAGGAAAGACTGTCCGTCCTTATTTAAAAAGCTTTGCGGTGCCGGAGTGGTGTTAAAACTCATTGCGGCATTAGAAGGTGGAGACTACACTACGGTATTCGATGAATATGATGAACTGGCAGCACTTGCATCTGTAGCAGATATAGTCGAACTTTCCTCGGAGAATCGTCTTATAGTGAGCCGTGGTATGAGACTTATGGAAAATTCAGAACGGTGCGGCATAAATGCGCTTATAAAGTTAAGCGGTATAAAAAAGCCTCTTGATTCAACATCGCTGGGATTCGGGCTTGCTCCCAGGATAAATGCTTCCGGAAGATTCGGTTCACCGAAAACGGCGGCAAAACTGCTCCTGACCGATGATGAACAGGAAGCAGAAGCGCTTGCGGAACAGCTAAACGATCTTAATGAACAGCGAAAAGCCGAAGAAGACAGGATAATAGAAAAAATAGCCGAGAGCGTAAATACTGACCCCGAATGTGTAAAAGGAAGGGTAATGGTACTTTCGGGTGAAGGCTGGCACGCAGGAGTTATCGGCATAGTTGCCGCAAGGATCCTTGAAAGATTTGATAAGCCTGCATTTGTGATAAGTATAGATGGAGATGAAGCGAGAGGCTCGGCAAGATCGTTTGGGAACTTTTCGATATTCAAAGCGCTTGAATACTGTTCCGATCTTTTGGAAAAGTTTGGCGGTCATCTGGGCGCAGGCGGATTTTCACTGAAAAGATCAGATATACCGGCATTTAAAGAAAGACTTGAAAAATTTGCGGATGAAAACTTTGATGTGATGCCTGTACCGGAGCTTAGAGCAGATAAATTTATACTTCCGCAGGAGATAACTGTGGAAAATATCGGTTCACTTAGTCTGTTGGAGCCTTTTGGCGAAGGCAACAGTCAACCGGTATTTGCTATGCTGGGAGCGGTTATAACCGATATAGTTCCGTTAAAGGAAGGCGCTCATACAAAGTTGCGGCTAAGATATGGCAATATGATGCTGGAGGCACTTATTTTCCGCCGAAGACCTGAGGAAATTTTCTTAAAAAAAGGCGATAAAGCCGATCTTATGGTCAATATACAGCTTAATGTTTATATGAACAGAAAGGGTATCAGCATTATTGTAAAGGACATAAGACGTTCCGGTATAAAACAGAGCAGTCTTTTTGCAGCAAAAGATGCTTATGAGAAGTTTGTGAGAAGCGAACCGCTGCCGAAAGCGTATTATGCAAGGATATGTCCAGACAGAGAGGAACTTGTCAGGATATATAAGCTTATCGCATCGGGAGACACCGATAAGGAGTCGATATGTATGACAGCGGAAGGCGAAAACATGAATTATTGTAAAGCGGCGATATGCACTGATATATTTGAAGAACTGGGCTTTATCAAAACAGACCGCTTCACGAAGAAAATAACGTTTGTGAAGGATGCACCGAAAACGCCGCTTGATAATTCGCAGATACTTTCAAAGCTTAAAGCAATGGTTTGAAGGAGTTGATATAATGGATACCGAATACACCATAGACATGATAATCCAGAAGATACTTACTGATGATAAACAGTATGATCTCAGTAAGATAATAACTTCATATGAATTTGCGGCAAAGGCACATGAAGGACAAAAGCGTTCTTCCGGTCAGCCGTATATAATACACCCTCTTGCGGTGGCATATATACTTCTGGAACTTGGAATGGATACTGATACTATATGTGCGGCGCTTTTGCATGATGTTGTCGAGGACACTCCTGTTACTACCGAGGAAGTAAGGAAGAAGTTCGGGCAGGACGTAGCTATGCTGGTCGATGGAGTTACAAAGCTCAATCAGGTACCGATGTTCAATAAAGAGGAACAGCAGGCTGAAAATGTCCGTAAAATGATGCTTGCCATGTCGCAGGATATAAGAGTTATAATAATAAAGCTTGCCGACAGACTGCATAATATGAGAACGCTCAAATTCCGTCCCGGAATAAAACAGCGCAACACAGCTCATGAAACAATGAATATCTATGCTCCTATAGCTCACCGTCTTGGTATGAGAGGTATAAAAGAGGAACTTGAGGATCTTGCGTTCCATTATCTTGATCCGTTTGCGTATTCGGAGATAGAGCATATACTTGAGCTTAAAAAGAAAGAGCGTGAGGAATTTATAACTTCTATCAAGGAAACTATTGCGAGCCGTTTCAGAGATCAGGACTTTGAAAAGCCTCCGCACATAGACGGACGTGTAAAGAGTATTTACAGTATTTACAAAAAAATGTTTGTAAGTCATAAATCAATAGAAGAGATATATGACAGGTACGCTGTAAGGATCATAGTTTCTACAGTAGGGGAGTGCTATAACGCACTGGGTCTTGTTCATGATATGTTTAGACCTATCCCTAACCGCTTCAAGGATTATATCTCCACCCCGAAGGCTAATATGTATCAGTCGCTCCATACTACTGTACTTGGAAAGATGGGAATACCGTTCGAGATACAGATAAGGACATGGGATATGCACGCAACAGCGGAATACGGTATCGCTGCACACTGGAAATATAAAGAGGGCATATCTCATTCTGATAAAATGGATCAGCGCCTTGCGTGGGTGCGTCAGGTAATAGAAGCACAGCAGACCTCAGATGATGTTGAGGAGATAGTACGTATAATCAAAAACGATCTTGCACCTGAAGATATCGTTGTCATGACCCCTATGGGGGATTCAGTATCTCTTCCGGTAGACTCTACCGTAATAGATTTTGCTTATCGTATACATACTCAGATAGGTCATAAGACTGTTGGCGCAAAGATCGACGGCAAATTAGTTCCGCTTGATTATAAACTTAAAACCGGACAGATATGTGAGATAATGACAAGCAACGAGCCGGATAAGGGACCTAACCGTTCATGGCTCAATATCGCAAGGACAAATGAGGCTAAATCAAAGATACGTTCGTGGTTCAAAAAAGCCAACAGGGAAGAAAATATAGCGGTCGGAAAGACGGCTCTCGAAAAGGAATTCAAGCATTTCAAGATAAGAGTTCCCGAGGATGAACTCGAAGAATTTCTCGGTGATGATCTGAAGCGCCATAACTGTATGACACTGGAAGATTTTTATGCTTCTATCGGATACGGCGGTATAATGCTTTCAAAGATCATGCCGAGACTTCAGGACAAATACAAGAAGCTCTATCGTACAGATGAAGAGGAAAAAGAAACCGCAGTAATAAAACCTGTAAGAAAAAGCAGCGGTATAATACTTGATAAAATAGAAGACTGTACCGTGAAATTCTCACAGTGCTGTAATCCTCTGCCGGGAGACGAAATAGTAGGATTCATAACAAGAGGACATGGTATATCGGTGCATACCGTAAACTGTACGAATTATCTTGCAGCGGTGAAACGAAATGATCCGGAAGAACTTGCAAGGTGGATGGATGTTCAGTGGACTGACAGTGAGCAGACAAGTTTACAGACCAGCATAGAAGTAATAGCGCTAGACAGAGTAGGACTTGTATTCGATATAGCGGCGGTATTGACCGAAGCGAGGATACCGATAATACATTCATCGTCGAGAAAGCTCAAAAATGGAAATGCACTTTTTGAAGCGACCATGACTATCGCCGGTACGGATCAGCTTAAAAGTGTTGTTGAAAAGCTAAAGCATATTAAAGGCGTTGTTTCGGTAGAAAGAGCAAGAACGTAAAGGAGCAGAAAATATGAAGATAAAAAGATTGCCTTTAGGATTCCTTATGGCAAACTGTTATATAATAGAAACAGAAAAGAAGAATGCTGTACTTATAGACCCGGGCAGTGAACCGGAAAAGCTTATAAAATATCTTGATGAAAATGGTATAACACCTAAAAAGATACTTTTAACGCATGGTCATTTTGACCATATAGGTGCAGTTTCGGAGGTCGTGAAAAAATATGGGGCAGAGGTATATATCCATGAAGATGATGCCTGTATGCTCACTGACAGAAGAATGAGCCTTGCCGATGAAGTAGGCGGTGGCGCATATATACCTGTGGAAAACTGCAATTGCGTAAAAGACAATGACAGGATAACATTAGATGAGCTTTCGTTTGATGTGCTGCATACTCCGGGGCATACCAAAGGCGGAGTGTGCTACAGATGCGGAGATTCGCTTTTTACAGGGGATACGCTTTTTTGTATGTCTATGGGAAGAACGGATTTTCCGGGAGGTTCTCTGGGCGAAATGTATCATTCTCTTAAAAGGCTTGCAGCAATTAAAGAAAATCTTGATGTATATCCCGGACATAACGAGACATCAACACTTGACTTTGAAAGAAAGAATAATCCTTGTCTGAGGGGAAACCCATATGAAGATACTATTTAAAGGACATCAGTTCAAATATGAAACGGAAGCGACAGTAAAGCTTTTTATCCCGGGAAGATTTGAATTTTTATATGATGCTGTTTATGCGGACGGCGACATTGTCTGTTCACAGCTCAGAAGAGGCAGAGAGAATATCTATCTTTTTGCCTCTTGCCGTGTAAGCGGAAAAAGAGCAAGGAAAGCTTTAAAGCTGCCAAAAGAAAAAGAGGCGCTTTGCGAGCATGAGATCTGCAGACTTGTGTTTGAATGCCTCAAAAAAATAACCGGTATAACTCCGCCTTGGGGACTTCTTACCGGTATAAGACCGGTCAAAAAAATGACTGCCCTTTTAGAAAGCGGTCTTGATAAGAAACAGTGCTTTGAAGCGCTTGAAAAAAAGTACAGTGTTACTCAAAGGCGGCTTGAGCTTGCTTATGACACGGCGGTATATCAGATGCCTTTGCTAAAAAGCGTTAAAAGCGGAAGCATAAGCCTTTATATCTCCATACCGTTTTGTCCTACAAGATGCAGTTACTGTTCTTTTGTGTCTCATTCGATAGAAAGTGCAAAAAAGCTCATACCAGATTATGTAAGAGCGCTTTGCAGGGAGATAGAGATAGTCGGAAAAATAATAAGCGATCTTTCATTGTCGGTCGATACTATATATATAGGAGGTGGAACTCCTACGGCGATAGAAGCTTCGCTGCTTGATATCGTGATGAAGGCTTTGTCGGATAATATTGATATATCATCTGTGAGGGAATACAGCGTTGAAGCAGGAAGACCCGATACTATGACAGAAAAAAAGCTCGAAGTTATAATAAAAAACGGTGCCGGAAGGATATCCGTAAATCCTCAGACTATGAATGATGATGTTTTAAAAAGGATCGGAAGACGGCATACAGCAGAAGATATGATAAATGCCTTTAAGCTTGCGAGGGATATAGGATTCAAGAATATCAACACAGACCTTATCACAGGACTTCCGGGTGACAGCATGGAAAGCTTTAAAGATACTCTTTCAAAGATAAGAGAACTTGACCCAGAGAGCATTACTGTACATACCCTTACGTTAAAACGTTCAGCAGAGCTTTACAGAGAGAATATAGAGGCGTTTGAAAATAATCCGGCAGCAAAGATGACGGAATATGCGGCTGATATACTTCCGGCGGCAGGATACAGACCGTATTATCTGTACAGACAGAAGAATACTATAGAAAACCTTGAAAACATAGGCTTTGCAAAGGAAGGTATGGAAAGCCTTTATAATATATTCATAATGGATGAAACACAGGTGATACTTGGTGCCGGCTGTGCGGCTTCTACAAAGCTCATAGACAAAAACGGAAAGATAACAAGGATACACAATTATAAATTCCCGTATGAATATATAGGAAGATTTGATGAGCTTATGAAGAAAAAGAACCAGATATATGAGATACTCGGAGAATAATATGAAGAAAAATGAGTTGACAGAACTTGAAATAACAGATCTTACAGCGGAAGGAAACGGTGTCGGACGGCATGCAGGCATGGCAGTATTTGTTCCGGGAGCCGCCGTCGGTGACAGGCTCAGAGTAAAGATAGTAAAGGTACTCAAAAGTTATGCTTATGGCATAATAGACGAGATACTTGCGCCGTCTGCTGACCGTATTGTTCCGGACTGTGAATATTTCCCGAAATGCGGCGGCTGTACCTTCAGGCATATGACATATGACGCAGAGCTTCGGTTCAAGGAGAAGCTCGTATATGATGCTTTTACAAGGATAGGAAAGATAGATACGGAATTTTTGCCGATACTTGGCTGTGAAACGCCGGAAAGATACCGCAACAAGGCACAGTATCCTGTAGGACAGTCGGAAAATGGAATGATCTGCGGCTTTTATGCAAAGAGGAGCCACAGGATAATAAACGGTACTGACTGTAAGCTTTTACCGGATATATTTGCCGAAATAATGGCTGACATCATAAAATATACCAAAGAGAATAATATCCCCCCTTATGATGAACAGACCGGTAAAGGATTATTAAGGCATATATTCATAAGACAGGGAAGACATTCAGGAGAGATAATGGTCTGTCTTATATTAAAAAAGGACAGACGTGAACTTTTTGAAAAATGGTGCAGTGAAGCGTCTGAGAGATTTCCTGAAATAAAAAGTATTGTTATAAATATTAATCCTGACAAGACCAATGTTATACTGGGTAAAAAAACAGCGGTTCTTTACGGCAATGAAACTATAAGCGATACTATGTGCCAAAGAAACATAAGCATATCAGCACAGTCGTTTTATCAGGTGAATACTTTACAAGCTGAAAAGCTTTATGGACAGGCAGAAGAGTTTGCAAAACTCAACGGCACACAGACTGTAATTGACCTTTACTGCGGCGCAGGTACAGTCGGGCTTTCTATGATAGACAAAGTGAAAAGGCTTATAGGCGTTGAGATAGTACCTCAGGCTGTAAAGAATGCTAAAAAAAATGCAGAGAAAAACAGCATAACAAACGCTGAATTTATATGTTCCGATGCAGGTAAAGCGGCAGAACAGCTTATGCAAAGCGGAGAAACTCCGGACGTGATACTTATAGACCCACCGAGAAAGGGCAGCGATAAAAAAACTCTTGATGCTATGGTGAAGATGCAGCCGGAGCGCATCGTTATGATCTCCTGTAACCCTTCAACAGCAGCAAGAGATTGTTCATATCTTGAAGAGAACGGCTATAAAACCATAAAGGTAAGGGCGGTCGATATGTTTCCAAGAACCGGAAGCGTTGAATGTGTCTCACTTATTATAAAAGAAAAAAACCGGGAGCGGTGATGCTATCTGCCGCTTCCGGTTCTTGTTATTTAATATATCAGCCGTTTACAGCTGCTTTAAGTTCTTCTGTCTTATTTGTCATGTCCCGGCCACCGCCGAGATCTACACGTCCCATATGACCGTAAGCTGCGAGTTTTCTGTACTGCGGCTTTCTGAGACTGAGCATCTTGATGATCGCTGCCGGACGGAGATCGAATACCTTGTCTACTGCTTCGGAAAGCTTAGCTTCATCTACCTTGCCTGTGCCGAATGTATCAACAAGTATTGAAACAGGCTTTGCAACGCCGATAGCGTAAGCAAGCTGTACTTCACACTTGTCAGCAAGACCTGCTGCAACGATATTCTTAGCGATATATCTTGCTGCATACGCTGCTGAACGGTCCACCTTCGTCGGATCCTTTCCTGAGAAAGCACCGCCGCCGTGACGTGAATATCCGCCGTATGTATCAACGATGATCTTTCTTCCTGTAAGACCGCTGTCGCCCTGAGGACCACCGATAACGAATCTTCCTGTAGGATTGATGAAGTACTTTGTATCATCATCGAGAAGCTCTGCCGGAACAACAGGTTTTATAACGTATTCCATGATATCAGTTTTTATCTGATCGAGTGAGATCTCAGCTGAATGCTGTGATGAAACAACGATAGTGTCGATCCTTACAGGCTTGTCATCGTCGTATTCAATAGTTACCTGAGTTTTTCCGTCGGGGCGGAGATAACGCAGAGTGCCGTCCTTTCTTACTTCTGTAAGCTTTAAAGCAAGCTTGTGAGCAAGCGAGATAGGCATAGGCATAAGTTCGGGAGTCTCGTTGCAGGCATATCCGAACATAAGACCCTGGTCGCCGGCACCTGTTGAGTTGTCGTCAGCCTTATCGCCCTCTTTGGATTCAAGCGCCTCATTTACGCCCATAGCGATATCGCTTGACTGTTCGTCGATAGTAGTAAGTACCGCACAGGTGTGACCGTCGAAGCCGTACTTTGCTCTGTCGTAGCCGATATCTACGATAACGTCTCTAACGATGCCGGGGATATCGACATCAGCATGAGTGCTTATTTCGCCCATGCAGAGAACCATACCTGTAGTGCAGGCAGTCTCGCAGGCTACTCTTGAATTAGGGTCTTGTCTTAACATTTCGTCCAAGATAGCGTCGGATATCTGATCGCATATCTTATCGGGATGTCCTTCTGTAACAGATTCTGATGTGAAAAGTTTTCTTGCCATTGTTTTGCGCTGTCTGATGACAGCCTCCTTTCGTAATATTTTTTGAAGAAATAACTTGCCTTATATTGAAGTGCTTCACAAAAAGCAAAAAGCACCCGAATTTCTTATCCGGGTGCTGTGATTTTATAGTCGTGCTAAAAAATCCTCATCTCTCGGATAACACCGCAGGAATTGGCACCTTTCTTGGTATTTCACAATTAGGTTGCCGGGCTTCACAGGACCAGTTCCTCCACCACTCTTGATAAGGTAAAACTATTTCCACTTATTATTATATACTATTATACTTACCGTGTCAATATGTTTTCGGGATTTTTTTGAGGAAATTTTTCACAAAAAAGCAAAAAAGATACCGTTTTTGCGGTATCTTTTTTTGGAATTATTTATTCAAAATTAATTGTTATAGTATCAGTGTCTTCTACGGTTTCCCATCCACTTTGCGTGAAAATATGAAAATTAAATTCTAATGTCTCTAGTTTATCAATACCTTCTTCTTTTAATTTAAAAAAGCTCATTTTGCTATTTGCTTTTTTTCCAGAAACAACATCGCATGAGAAAATAGGATTAACCATGATACCGTTGATTGATTCATCACGTGCTTGAACCGTCAAATTGGTATCTGATTTATTTTCTATCAATAGTTTTATATCTGTTCTGCTACTTGAAGATTCTGCGCCCATATATGTTATTTTAACATAATCACTATCCCATATAACATTGTCTATGTTGTTTGGCTCAGTTGCTTCTGTTGCAGGTTCTGTAGGTGCTTCTTTTGACGGCTCTTCTAATAATTTTGAATAAGAATCTTTTAAGTTGTCATATTCTTTTTTTAGATCATTATAATCGTTTTGAAGTTTAGTGTTGTCAGATTTAAGTTTATCATAATCAGATTGATTTATGATAGATTGTGTTTCAGATTTGGAACTTTCTTCTTTTTTTTCGCTTGAACAAGCGGTCATAGCAATTAACATGGAAGAAATTGCTAATAGCGATATTATTTTTTTCATTGTAAGTAACTCCTTTGGTAAATATTTTTGCCCACAAACAAAAAGTGCGCCGACCAAAGCCAGCGCACCGAAAAACGCAGCCATGATCGTCGCCAAACAAATCAAATACACAAAGGAATATTAAAAATAATTACCTTACTTGTAACCAACTGCGCTTTTACCAAAGCTTATAAAGGTTACAAGAGGGTATAATATCCCGTAAAAATATTCCCTTTTTTAATATTTAATTTGTTTGGCAATTTTTATTATATCACATTTAAATAAAAAATGCAATACTTTTACAAAAAAAATCGACATATTACATTTTATTTTTCATAACATTGACTTTTTTTCCGATTTGCGTTATACTTTAATATAGTAATTATAAAATGAGGAGGAACGATCGTGAAAAAAATCATTCTAACAGGCGACAGACCTACCGGCAGACTTCATGTCGGACACTATGTCGGCTCGCTCAAAAGGCGTGTCGAGCTACAAAATTCCGGCGAATACGACAAGGTAAATATTATGATAGCCGATGCACAGGCTCTTACCGATAACGCTGATAACCCTGAAAAGGTGCGTCAGAATATAATCGAGGTCGCTTTAGACTATATGTCCTGCGGACTTGACCCGAATAAATCTACGATTTTTATCCAGTCGCAGATATCCGAGCTTTGTGAGCTTTCATTCTATTATATGAATCTTGTTACCGTTGCAAGGCTCCAGAGAAACCCCACAGTAAAGACCGAGATCAAGATGAGAAATTTTGAGGCTAGTATCCCAGTCGGATTCTTTACATATCCGATAAGCCAGGCGTCAGATATCACCGCTTTTGATGCAACGACTGTACCTGCCGGCGAGGATCAGATGCCTATGATCGAGCAGACAAGGGAGATCGTAAGACGCTTTAACAGTATATACGGTGAGGCGCTCGTTGAGCCGGATATACTTCTTCCGTCAAATCAGGCGTGTCTCAGACTTCCGGGTACTGACGGAAAGGCTAAGATGAGTAAGTCGCTCGGAAATTGTATCTACCTGTCCGACGACAGCGATACTCTCAGAAAGAAGATAATGAGTATGTATACAGACCCTGATCATCTCAAAGTAAGTGATCCGGGAAAGATCGAGGGCAATACGGTGTTTACATATCTTGATGCCTTTTCAAAGCCGGAGCAGTTCGAGAGATATCTTCCTGAATATGCCGGTCTTGATGAGCTTAAAGCACATTATCAGAAGGGCGGTCTGGGTGATGTCAAGGTGAAGAAATTCCTTTTCAGCGTGCTAGAAGAAGAACTCGAACCGATAAGAGCAAAGCGCAAAGAGCTTGAAAAGGATATACCGTATATTTATGAAGTACTCAAAAAGGGAAGTGATGATGCACGTCAGACGGCAGCACAGACACTTTCGAGAGTAAAAAATGCCATGAAGATAAATTATTTCGACGATGCTGAACTTATCAGGGCGCAGTCGGAGAAATATAAGGCTGAATGATTTTGATTTTTATATATTTTTTGAATGGGCGGTCAATATCTGCCCATTTTTCTTTTTTAACAATACCACAAATACTTTGAAATGTGAAAATTTGGTGAAAAAATTATAAAATGACTTTATTTTTTCATTCCTTCATGTTATTATTAAGGATATGATAAAGATATGGGAGGAATATAATGCTTGAACTTAAAAACATAACGAAAATATATAAGGTCGGAAATATTGAAACAAGAGCGCTTGATGATGTCTCTCTTTCATTCCGCAAAAATGAATTTGTAGCTATTCTTGGGACGAGTGGTTCAGGAAAGACCACAAGCCTTAATATAATAGGCGGACTTGACCGATATGACTCAGGTGATCTTATAATAAACGGACGCTCGACTAAAAATTTCAAAGAGCGTGAATGGGACGCTTATAGGAATAACAGCATAGGTTTTGTTTTCCAAAGCTATAATCTTATCTCGCATCTTAGCATAGTCGCAAACGTTGAGATGGGAATGACTTTAAGCGGTGTATCTTCATCGGAAAAGCATAAGCGTGCAAAGGAAGCTCTTGAAAGGGTGGGTCTTATAGATCATATAAATAAAAAGCCGAATCAGCTTTCCGGCGGACAGATGCAGCGTGTTGCAATTGCAAGAGCGCTTGCGAACGATCCGGAGATACTGCTTTGCGATGAGCCTACAGGTGCTCTTGACAGTGCAACAAGCGTACAGATAATGGATCTTATAAAAGAGGTCGCAGGCGACAAGCTGGTCATAATGGTAACGCATAATCCGGAACTTGCAGAAAAGTATGCCGACAGGATAGTTAAATTCCAGGACGGAAAAGTTATATCTGACAGCGCACCGTATCAGGCAGAGGAAGAAAAAAAGGAATTCAAGCTGAAAAAGACAAGCATGAGCTTTCTTACTGCTCTGAAGCTTTCGGGAACTAATATACGTACAAAGCTTGGAAGAACATTTCTTACTTCCTTTGCATCGAGTATAGGTATAATCGGAATAGCGCTGATACTTTCTTTATCGGTCGGATTTCAGATGCAGATAGATAAATTTGAAGCGGACACACTGCAGCAGATGCCTGTAATGGTTTCTCAGCAGAGTGTTGACCTTGATGCAAGCTCTTTACAGAAGCTTACCGACAAGGAAGATGAGTATGAGGATTACCCCGATGCCAAGAAGGTGTTTTTGTATGATTCACTTAAAGAAAGCGTCATGCACAAGAATGTATTCAGCAAAGAATATCTGGAATACATCAAAAAAATGGACAAGAGTTACTTAAAGGGTATTTCTTATTCAAGACTTGTGAGCATGAACATCATAAGGAAGGACGGAGAACAGTATATCCCGATAAATGCAAGGAACATGAGCTTCCAGTCGTATCCGTTATCACTTGATGGTGACAAAAATGGCGTTATGAATGAGCATTACGATGTCCTTGCGGGAGAAATGCCTAAAGAGCCTACAGACATACTTCTTACTATAGATATAAAAAACCGTGTCAGCAATTCAGTCATGAATGAGCTTGGATATAAAACAGACAATGTGACTGAGGTGGATTTTAATGACATAATCGGTACAGAGTTAAAGGTCATCATGAATGATGATTATTATGTAAAGACTGAAATGGGTATCTATTCATTCAATACTGACTATGAAAAGATGTTTTCATCGCCGGATACGATCACTCTCAGAGTATGCGGAATAATTCGTCCCGATGAGAATTCACCAATGGCAAAGATAACAAATGGCGGAGCAGTTTTATACAACGATGAGCTTGCACAGCTTGTTATAGATAAAGCTAAAAATTCTGAGATAGTAAAGGCACAGGAGCAAAGCGATAACAACGTACTTTCAATGGAAGCAATGGATAAGGAGACAAAAGAACAGACTATTGCGTATCTGGGCGGAAATGAGACTCCGTATGTTATTCAGCTTTATCCAAAGGATTTTGAAAGCAAAGATAAGATGCTTGAATATCTTGATAAATTCAATGAAGGACTTTCAGACGATGACAAGATACTCTATACGGATATGGGAGAAATGATCTCAGGAATGTCTGACGGCATCATGGACGGTGTTACGATAGTACTTATAGCTTTTGCCGGAACAAACCTTATAGTAAGCCTTATTATGATAGCTATACTTACATATACATCAGTTCTTGAAAGAACAAAGGAAATAGGAATATTGAAAGCGCTCGGAGCGAGAAAGAAGGATATAACAAGAGTATTCAATGCTGAAACGTTTATACTTGGTGTATGCTCCGGCGTATTGGGTATTGTTATAGCTAAAACGCTCACATTCCCGATAAATTCAATAATATATGACCTTACGGAGCTTAAAGATGTAGCGCAGTTAAAAATAACTCATTCGCTTATACTTATAGCGATAAGTACAGTGCTTACCATGCTCGGCGGATTTATACCGGCAAGAATGGCATCAAAGAGAGATGCTGTTGAAGCGCTGAGAAGTGAATAAAAAATAGGTGTGCATTTTGCACACCTATTTTGTTTTATGCGAATGCTCTGCATTGAACTCTGCTGCAAGTATATTCCATGCGTTTGAATCAAAGCTGTGTTTTCCTTTTCTTCCGCAAATATTCATAAAACTATCAATAGTCTTTTGCGTTTTTTCTGAGTAAACTCCGCTTATATCGGGTTTAGGGATATTTGAATATTTTTCACAGAGAGCATTTAAGAGCACCTGTACTATAAAGATTATCTCACGGCTGCTGTCCGGAGACAGTACCAATCCTTCATAATAAACATTGAGTGGCTCGGGAACCATAAAACTTTTATATGAGCAAACTATGCTGTCCCAGGTCTTGCTGTCAGTTTCACCGGTGGGCGGAATATCGTTTTTATGCTGAAATATTTTTACTGCCTGTGCAGTTTCAGGACCGTATATCCCGTCGGCTACTATATGCGGAATGCTTTTATCGTGATATGATATCACATAAAGATAATGCTGAAGCTCTGAGATAAAATCACGTTTCTGATCTTCTGAAAAGCCCATTGCTATTTTTCCTCCTTTATGGTAAATCCGGGATTCTGAAAAGGCTGCTTGTCAAAGCCGTATTTCAGATCGGAGTAAAGGCTTGCTGCTTCGTTCCATGTGACAGCTCCGACATATCCCGTCTGGTCGATACCAAACTGTTTCTGAAAAGCAAGAACAGATGAACGTGTAAGAGGTCCGAAATATCCTGTATCGTTGACAGCCGGTATATTAGGATAAGACTTGTTTATGTATGTAAGATAGCGCTGGAGCCTTTTTACGTCTTCTCCAGATATTCCCTCTTTGAGTATCCTTCCCGGGAAAAGTATCACATCTACCGAATCATCTATCGGAACAGATTCAAGTATACCTCTGTATGCCCTGTATATATCTATCCAGACCATTCTGTTTACTATACCCGTTTCGGGAAGACCATATACTTTCTGGAAGGATCTTACGGAATTTTCTGTCTGAGAGCCATAATAGCCTGTTATCGGCACAGGCATTACAGCTTCGTAATATGCACCTATCACTGCAAGGTAGTATTGTAAATTTTTCACTTCGATATTCTGCATTCCGGGTACAAGCTCTTCGGTGTATTGCTGGCGCACATCTTCCAGGCTCAGTCCCTCGGAATTTAGATCTGCAAGACGCTTTACGCTTACATAGATAAACGCTATTTTGTACCATGTCGTCTTATCGACTATACCTGTCTGAGGAAGATCAAATACCGACTGAAAAGCTTTGACGGCGGCTTCTGTTTCGGTGCCGTATATACCGTCTACTTCACTTATTTTAGGTATTGCCGGAAAGTTTCTTGATATTCTGTTGAGCTGTACCTGGATCGTCCTTATATCGTTTCCGATTATACCGAGTTTCAGATCGGTCCCGGGATACGACGGAGTATTTGTCATTACCTGAGCATCGGTTATTATGTCTATGTCGTTTCCATAGTAGAATTGCAGCATTTCATAAGGTGTATAACCACGTTTTGCGAGATCTACTGTTCCCCATTGTGAAAGACCGCCGCAGGTCACGGTAGTGCCGTTGCAGAATTGTGCATAAAGCGGCTCGACACTTCCTCTGCGTCTTATATAATTAGTGAAAAGCTGATCTACAATGAGGCTTATATTCCCGAATATCTCACGGCCTTTTATAAATTTCTGATCGTACTGGGTGGAGTTGGTTATATCAAAATCATAGCCTTTGGAGCGGTACCATTCTGTGTATATCCTGTTGAGCGCATATGTAACTATCACATAGACGTTTGCTCTTATTGAATTTTCAGGCCATGTCGGATATATCTCACTGCATACTACATTTTTTATATAGTCCTGAAAATTCAGTGTTACATTTTCAGAATTACTGTCCGGAGCACCTAGGTGTACCGAGATCATATCGGGGATAAAAGGTGTCTTTGTCATTAGAACGCTCCTTTCAGCTTACAGGCGGTTCGGGATTGTCGAATACTACTGTTTCATCTGATGTGAAATCAAAAGGCTCCGGTATCAGGGAAAAGCTTTGTACAGATGTAACACCGTCAAATACGGAGACATTACGGCTGATCTCACTGAAATAGCCTTCGGAGACAACAGATACATTATAGGTCGATGCTTCTGTATAATCCTGCGGAGAATTACCGTTAGGGTTTCTGAAAGTAGGAAGTTTCAGAGTTTCCGTTTCACCGCTCGTATCGGTCATGAGCATTTTCACAAGTTCTTCATTGCCGTCCTTGATCTCTGAGATTATTACTGAATTTCCGGGTATCGGTATACCGCCGTTTCCGGTATTGACTCTTACTTTGAGGTATCCGAAGGAATCACGATCCTGCGGTTTTGAACCTGCTTTTATAAAATCCGGTATAACAGGCGGCGGATATCGTTTTTCTATATCATCATATTCCGTGATGTTTTCTTCGTTTTCTTTTGAAGTTTTTTCTGAAATTTCATCTTTCGGCTGTACTTCTGCTGTTTCCTTTAGTTCGGTGTTTATATCCGCTGCGGCAGGCGATATGTCTTTGGTATCGTTATTTTTGCTTCTGAACATTTCAAGCATTTCTCGTTTATATTTTTCGGCAGTCTGTTTCAGATCATTATCATTAAGACCTTTCAATTTGATCTCCCCTTTTGAAATATATACAGGACACTTCTAAAAACTTCTGTTCTGCAATTTTTTAGAAGTGTCCTATATTGGATATTATTCAGTTATGATCTTTATTATTCCAAAAAACAGGAAGTCCCCTTAAAAAGGGGACTTCCT
>CADBQZ010000009.1 GCA_902796865.1 uncultured Ruminococcus sp.
AGAAAAGAAAAAAGGGCTTGATGAGCTTTTAGACTATTTAAGAAAAAACGGATTCAAAACGGCGGTTGCAACAGCAACAGACTTTAAGCGTACTGAAAATTATCTTAAAAAAGCCGGTATTATAGATAAATTCGACCAGTTTGTATGCGGCGACATGATAAAAAAAGGAAAACCTGCTCCGGATATATATATATCAGCCTGTCAGAAACTTAATCTCAAACCCGAAGAATGTATAGCTCTTGAGGACTCTCCAAACGGTATACTATCGGCATACCAAGCGGGATGTATGCCGATAATGGTACCCGATCTTTCGGAACCTGATGAACAAACAAAAAAGCTTCTTTATGCGAAAATTTCATCTTTGGATAAGCTCATAGACATACTGAAAGTATAAGAAAATGAAAAAATTTTGAAAATTATGAAAAAATTACAAAAAAAGACTTGATTTTGCTGAAATTATGTGCTATAATATGAGTATAACATAACCGATGAACATCGGTTAAAGGAGGTCTTAATATTGAAAGTTACTATCACAGCAAAAAAAATGCAGGTCCCACAGGGATTTACAGAACACGCAGAGCAAAAGATCGAATCAAAACTCAGTAAATTTTTCGGAGATGATGCACAGGCTAAGATAACCATTTCGGAATACAAGAGCGAGATAATTCTTGAACTCACAGTAAAATATAACAGTATGATATATCGTGCAGAAAGAAAGGCTGCCGATAAGTATGATGCTCTTGATAATGTTATCGATGTAATAATCAGACAGATTATTAAAAATAAAACGAAGATCGGAAAGAAGCTGAAAGACGCTACTTTCAAGGAAACTTATTCTGATATCGAAGAAGAAACAAGCTTTGAAGTTATAAAGCATAAAAAATTCGTTATGCGCCCTATGGATATAGATGAAGCTATATTACAGATGAATATGCTTGGACACTCATTCTTTATGTTCAGCAACGCTGAGACAGGCAGTACAAATGTCGTTTACAAGCGTGGAGACGGAAATTATGCGGTATTAGAACCGGAAAGGGAATAATTGTTTGTTGATTCAATACAAAAAGCATCTTCTTAATGGAAGATGCTTTTTTATTGCTTTTTTTTAAAATATGTGTTACAATAGTTATAGTAAACACTCTAAATATAAATCGTTTACTATAAAGACATAAACATCAAGGAGAAAATCAAAATGAAGAAAAAAAGTATCGCATTCAGAATAGCAGTACTTATCATGGCAGGAGTACTGATACTGGGATTTATGATACTTCCGTTTATCAGATAAAATCAAGGAGGTATTATAATGTCTGAAAAAAACAATAAAGACTCTTACGCACAGAACACTTTACAATTTTCCGTTCCGCATCAGCAGCCCAGGAAGAATCCGCCGCAGGGACATTATCCTAACAGACAAAATCCCAACGGGCAGTACCCCAACGGGCAGCGTCCTAACAGACAATATCCCGGCGGTAATTATCCTAATGATCCATATCAAAACGGAAATTATCCAAATGATCCTTATGGAGGGCAGTATAATAACAGACAAAGCCCTAACGGTAAGTACAATGACGATCCATACTACAACGGTCAATATCCGCAAGGCAATTACCCTCAGGGACAAGCTCAGCGACCGCACGCACAAAACGGACAGCCGCCCAGACAGCAAAACAGGAATGCTCCACACGGTCAGCGTCCTGCTCCGCAAAACAGACGTCAAGCACCTCAAAACAAAAATACAAATACAAAGCCAAAGAAAAAACGCAGAAATCCAGCCTTAAAAATACTTTTCGGGCTTCTTATATTTCTTGTAGTTATTTTTATCATATATTCTATCCTCGCTATGATAGCAATAAGCAAGGTAAACAAGGTCGATACCGGCGAAAGGATCGCTCCTTCGCATGACCTCTACAAAAGCTCATCTGTAAGAAATATACTTCTTATCGGAAACGATGCCAGAGACGGCGACAGTGGACGCTCAGACTCGATGATACTTCTTTCGATAAACAGCAATACCAATAAAATGAATCTTGTATCTATAATGCGTGATTCGTACGTTGACATACCCGGATATGGCTGGGACAAGCTTAATGCTGCATATTCTATAGGCGGTCCGGAGCTTCTAATGGACACTATCCAGGAAAACTTTTATGTTGAGATAAATGATTATATTTCAATAAACTTTACATCATTCGCTGATATTGTCGATGCAGTAGGCGGTGTAGAGATCGAAGTAAATGATGATGAAGCTGATGCGATAAATGTACTGCTCGATAGCTACGAAGGTGTTAATCTATTCGGCGAACCTAAAGATTCCGATTACTTAAACGGTGCAGGTACATATAAGCTGAACGGAAAGCAGGCACTCTGTTATTCAAGACTGCGTAAGGTCGGCAACGCCGATTTTGAACGTACCGAAAGACAAAGAAAAGTGCTTTCAGGAATAATGAAGAATATCGGTCCTACCTCAGCTTTTTCAATGCTGGGCAGCGCTTTCCCTGATCTTCAGACAAATATGAGCGGATTTGATATGTATCTGCTGTCACTCAGACTCCCGATACTTATGGGATTCTATGATATGCAGCAGCTTCGTATCCCAGTCGAAGACTCATTCTACGATTACACCACAGATGACGGACAATCTGCTCTTGGAATAGACATAGATCCAAACCTCGATCTCGTTGAATATGAGCTTTATGCAGATAAATAATATTTGACATTCAAACGTAAAAAGCCTCATAACAATTTCTCATGAAATTGTTATGAGGCTGATTTTTTTATTTTGTTATAACGGCTATCGCACAAGACATTCTTCCTTCTGCGACCTTGTATTCAACATTCTTGTATCCCAGATCAGAAAAGAATTTTTTATACTCATCAAGTGTAAACTGACGTTTAAAATCCGCTCCCATTTTATTAAGTATACCAACAGCCATTTTATTATTCTTCTTTTCTGCATTGATATATGTAGGTATTATGACCTTTCCTTCTTCCCTGCATACTCTCATAAGCTCTTTTATAGCATCCTCCGGCTTATCAAGAAGATGTATAACATTTCCGGCAACCACAACATCAAATCGCTCACTGCGGCAGTCAAGACGAAACATATCTGCATATTGTACTTTAACATTGCCGTATTTCTGACACTTTTTAAATGCCTGTTTCAGCATACCTCTCGAATAATCAGTAGCCACCAGAAACTTGCACTTTGGTGCGATATGTCTGCTGATAGCACCTGTTCCGCAGGCACACTCTAAAACTATATCACTTTTAGTTATTTCCTCGGCAACAAGCCTGCCGATATTATTGTAAACATCTTTATTATATACATTCTCAAAAAAATCATAAACCGGTGAAACTTTATCCCAAAACATATCATGTGCTCCTTTAGTTTTTTTATATATCATAGCATATTTTTCAATATTTTTCAATAGTTATACAAGTTAAAATATAATAATATTGTTTCATTTTTATATAAAATAAGAATGTTTTTTGCCACTTCTAAATATCATTAAATAAATCGTTCTGTCGGAGGGAAAAGCCTATGAAAAGAAACAAGATCCTGCGAGATACTGTTTTTCTAACAGCTGTTGAATTTCTTATGGAAGGGCTGTCACTGCTAGTAAATATTTTTATAACAAGGCATTCGGGAACAGAAATAATAGGCAAGCTTTCGCTCATAGGTTCATTCTTTGCATTTGTTACAATAATATCAAGCGGAAATGTTTATCTTAGCACAAGCCGTTTTATATCCGAAGAGATCGGAAAAAAATGTGGTGATCCTGATAAAGTTCTGAGATATGGCATGAGGACATCAATGGTTATGAGTATTATTACCGGTACAGCTATATTTTTATCTGCCAAAGTTGTAAGTGTAAAATTCCTAGATACTCCTGATCTTGTTATTTCAATAAGAATCCTTGCAGCTATACTTCCTGTATGTTCTCTGTCTGCCTGTTTTAAGGGATACTTTACAGCACTTCGGAAAGTTTTTCTACCATCGGTATGCGGAGTGCTTGAATTTTTGGTAAGATCACTTCTGCTTTGTATCCTTGTAAAATATAATATATTCGATATTTTCACTGCATTTGCATTGAGTATCGCAGCTGGTCAGCTTACAGGTCTTATATTTCTTAGTATATTTTATTTTAAAACAAGAAAAGCTTCGTATAACAGCTGCACGATAAGCTTTAAAAGATTTATTATGTTATCCATACCGATATTTTTAAATAGTCTTGTAACTTCCGTGCTCAGCAGCGCAAATGATGCGCTTGTCCCTATGACTTTAAAGCAGTATGGAAACTCTACCTCTGAAGCATTCAGTCAATTCGGCATATTTGAAGCTATAGTTATCCCGGCACTGTTTTTCCCGTCAAGTATCTTATGCAGCCTTTCAAGCATACTAGTACCTGAACTTGCAAGAGAAAGAGGCGCTGAAAATACAAGCAGAAACAATTCACTTATCAAAAAGACTTTAAACCGTGCATTTTCATTTTCATTCTTTGCAGCGGTATTCTTTTTCTGCTTTGGAGACGAGATAGGGTATCTTATGAGCGGTGATATATTTGCTGGTAAAATAATAGCGATCTTAGCACCGGCTGTTCCGTTCATATACCTTGAAATAATACTTGAAGGCATACTAAAAGGAATGGGACGGCATACATTTTCATCGGTAAACTATCTTGCCGAATACATAATAAGGATAACCGTCCTTCTTATATGTGTGCCCTTGTTTGGATTTTACGGTATCGTTGCATCATATCTTGCAAGCAATATCACCTGCAACATTTCGAGACTTATAATGATAATGAAAATAACTGATATACCATTTGATATTTCTGATAATATTATAATACCTCTTGTCTCAGGCGGCACGGCTCTTTTAGCTGTAAGCATTACTGAAACACTTTTTCATGCAGAAAACATGGATATTCTCCCCAAAACTATTATTTTTGCAGTTTTCATGGGAAGCATTTATCTTTTGCTTATTAAAGCAATAAGATTTATTGTAATAAAAGACTGTAAAGATAAGGTAAAAGTATAAAAAACTTGAAAATTCAAAAAATTGGTCGAGCTTTTCAAAAGCCCGACCATATCTTTTGGTTTTATTTTTTCTAAACGATCAAAGAAGCATTATACCGTTTTCTTTACACTTTTTCTCCATATCCTCAGGCCATACAGATACCTGTACTTCACCGATATGTGCTTTTTCAAGCAGAAGCATACAAAGTCTTGACTGTCCGATACCGCCGCCTATAGTAAGCGGAAGTTTTCCTTCTGCAATACCCTTATGATATTCGTACTGCATCCTGTCTTCTGCTCCGCATTCCTTGAGCTGAGCTTCGAGTGATCTTTCATCAACACGGATACCCATAGAGGATACCTCAAAGCCGCACTTCAAAACATCGTTCCAGAAGAACAGATCACCATTTAGTGACCAGTCATCATAGTCAGGTGCACGTCCGTCATGAGGCTTGCCGCTCTTTAACTTTCCGCCTATCTGCATTATGAAAACAGTTTTATACTTTTCACAGATAAGGTTTTCTCTTTCCTTGGAAGTCTTGTCAGGATACATATCTTCAAGCTCCTGAGATGTTATAAAATGTACATCATCACTTACATGGAGAGCAAGCTGAGGGTAACGAAGGCTTACTTTTCTTTTGGTGTATACTATCGCTTTCACTATAAACCTAACAGTTTCCTTTAAAAATTCAACATTTCTGTCTTCCCTGTTTATGACTTTTTCCCAGTCCCACTGATCTACAAAGATAGAATGAACATTGTCTGCATCATCATCACGTCTTATAGCGTTCATATCTGTATAGATACCTTCGCCGGCATTGTAACCGTACCTGTAAAGAGCCATTCTCTTCCATTTAGCAAGCGACTGAACGACCTCCGCATCATTTTCTATCTCCTTGATAGAAAAATCAACTTTTCTTTCAACACCGTTCAAATCATCATTTATACCACTGCCCTTTCTGACAATAAGCGGTGCTGTTACTCTGTCGAGAGTAAGTGCAAATGAAAGCGCCTGCTGAAAAACGTCCTTAATATATTTTATTGCGTGCTGAGTCTCTCTGAGTGTAAGCTTTGAGCTATAACCTTCCGGTATAGTGAGTGATCTTGACATAATAAAACTTCCTTTCTGTTATCTGATACTTCCGACTGTTCTCGGATAGAGGATAACATCTCTGATATTTGATACACCTGTAACGTACATTATAAGACGCTCGAAACCAAGTCCATATCCGCCGTGCGGAACAGAACCAAACTTTCTGAGATCAAGATAGTCACTATAAAGATCAAGATTCATATTTCTTTCCTTCATTGCAGCTATGAGCTTATCATAATCCGCTTCA
>CADBQZ010000010.1 GCA_902796865.1 uncultured Ruminococcus sp.
AATATTTTCCGATGCTTGTGACATTCCCGCTTATATCTATGTTTTTGAGACTGACACAGCCTGAAAAACACCCCTCTTCTATTTGTAATACGTCACTGTCTATCTCAGCTTTCATCAGAGAACCGCAGCCATAAAAAGCATGATGGCCTATCCTGTTTACAGAATGCGGTATGCTTATACTTTTAAGAGTATCACATTTGTAAAAGGCATTTTCTCTTATGCCAACGACCGTTTTTCCGTCTATCTGCCCAGGAATAGTTATATTTTCAGTATCATCTGTGACGCCTGTTATAATTACACCCTCCGGACAAACTATGTAAGACAGTATGCCGCAATGTTCTTCCGCTGATGTGCTAAAACCTGTACTCAAAACAGCAGCTATAAGCATCATAGGCAAGATGAATTTAAGTTTTATTTTCATTATATTTTACCTCCCGATACCATTCTATAACAGGAAATAAAAAATGTAAATCGACGCCGCACAGGTTTTCATCGTATTTTTATGACAGTTTTATATGGCGATATACACAATACGGCGTATATCCCTGTAAAGCAGGTCGCACTTTTTCGGGAAATGCCGATAATACCGATATACTTCAAGACAGTAACACATCTGCCGGGGCAAATAAAAAACTTCGGAACAGCAAATTAAAATGCTGTCCCGAAGGAATTTTATTGTTCTTATAATTAATACTGTACTGCCGCCGCTGTAGTTTCAGGCTGCTTGTATCCAAGCGGATCATACCTGTCTATGGCCGCATCATTTTTCTCAACATTGAGAGCTTTCGACCATTCGTCTATCTTATCCTGCATATCATTATGGAATTGATTGAAACGTGCATTTTCTTTTCCGTCATCGTCCCATAAGTCATCTGCTGTCATACGCTCATTTATATCAAGCTTTACAGCGATGTAGATAGTGCTGTTCTCTTCGTCCTTTATTATTTCAGGTGCTTCATACTTTGTTGATTCATCATACAGCCAATTATAATACTTTTCAGAAGGTGTATATGTCGGCTTTTCATCTTTGTCTGCATCTTCCGCAGTTGTGACAACAGCTACTATTTTCTCATTTGCATATGGATCTGTTGTAGTAGTAGTCTCCGTTGTTTCTGCACTTTCTTCTTCCGGTGCAGTTGTTGTAACGGCTGCTTCGGTGCTTTCCTCTGAATCTTCCTCTGCGTCTTCTGCATCAGTATCTTCAGTATCTTCTGCTTCAGAATCTTCCTCTGCTGCTGTGTTCTCATCTGAATCTTCGTCCTGTTCTTCATCAGCAGCTGCGGCTGTAGTAGTCGTTGTTGTTTCAGTTGATTCTTCTTCGGCAGCTGTTGTTTCAGCAGTATCGCTGTCGCTGCTTCCGGAAGCTTCTGCTGTCTTATCTGAAACGTACTTATCATATTCAGCCTGGATATCATCGAACGCTGTAAGAAGTTCCTTGCCGCTCTTATCCTTTACTTCACCCAAAAGCTTATCTGCAAGTTCTTCTATTTCTTTTTTGCCGGCATCATCAAGCTCATTGCCTTCCGAATCGTGCATATCAAGCGCAACATACTTTGTTCTTGCATTATTCTTGACATAATAATCTTTTACCTGGTCGTCGGTTATGCCTTCTGTACCGCCCTCGCCGTAAACAGCATCGAATACCGCATTGCTTCTGTAGGAATTGAGAATTATCTCTTTAAGTGATTCTTCACCGATACCGTTAAGATAGTAAACATTATTGTCAGATTCATCTTCTGCATAGCTTTCGGCGTAATTTGCAGCAGCTTTCACATCCTTATCATCAAGCTTCAGATCCATCTCTTCAAATTTTTTGAGTACAGCAACGTGCTGGATACAGGTCTCCATTGTCTTGTCTGATACCCAGTCAAGAAAATCTTTTCCCTCGATCTTAACGTTTTTGAGTGCATCTACATCATCTGTGTCAAGATCTGAATTTTCCTCTTTAGCCTTACTTTTTGCTTCTTCAAAAGCCGAGTTCTGATAATAGATATAAATACCTGCTTTAAGCTCATAACCGTCTATAGTCATAGCGTAAGCTGTTGATTTTCCTGTTGTACAGCCTGCTGCACATGAAGCGGTAACAGCCGCTGCCACAAGAGCTGTAAGACATCTTTTAAGTTTCTTTAACATTGATACATTCTCCTTCTGCCGCATTAGAAGCTGCGGTCAATTTTTCTGAATAGCATATTAGAACTTATTTTTGCATCAGTACCCAAAAAAGTTCTATGAGTTATCTATATACTCTTTAATTATACTATATCAGAGTATATAAGTCCATACTTTTCGAGCAACTTTTTATAATTTTCATAAAATTTTCATATTTAATGGATAAGTTTGCAGAAATATGCTATAATAAAATAACAGTATATCACCCGATATGCCGTGTACTTTAATAATAAGGAAGTGTTTTTATGAAAGCATTGATAACAGGAGCAAGCTCAGGGATAGGAAGAGACATGGCAAGATACCTTTCATCAAAGGGATTTGATCTTGTACTTACCGCAAGAAGCAGGGAAAAGCTTGAAAAACTCAAAGAAGAGCTTGACACAGATGTAAAAATAGTCTGTGCAGACCTTGCAGACCCCGACGGGGCATTCGAGCTTTACAGGCAGTGCCGTGACGACGGGATAGATTTTCTGATAAATAATGCAGGGTATGGACTTTTTGGTAAATTTGACAAGACCGACCTTTACGATGAACTCGATATGATAAATGTAAATATACGCTCTCTCCATATCCTAACTAAAATATTTCTCCGTGACTTCAAAAAGAGAGGGAGCGGAAGGATACTCAATGTAGCATCAAGTGCAGGATTTATGACAGGTCCGCTAATGGCGGCATATTACGCATCAAAAAACTATGTTGTAAGGCTTTCTCTTGCAATATATGAAGAATTAAGGCGTGAAAAAAGCCCTGTAAAAATAAGCGTTTTCTGTCCCGGCCCTGTTGATACGAATTTCAATGAACGTGCAGGTGTACGCTTTGGCATATCATCTATATCCAGCCAGTATGCCGCAGAATATGCGATAGACAACGCATTGAACGGAAAGACGGTAATAATCCCGACATTAGGTATGAAGCTCGGCACGATAGGCTCAAGATTTTTGCCTTTCAAGATGCTGGGTGCTATGACTTATAATATCCAGCATAAAAAATCCGGCGGAAAGAAGATATGATCTTTTATAATAATATTTTAGGACCTGTATTAAAAACAAAGTTCCCGGAAATTCCCGGGAACTTTTTTCAGTGCATTATCACGTCTGCAATTAGTGCCGAACCTGCCGCCGCTGCCGCAACAACTATAAGCGGAAGATCGAAAAACGCAAGTATCATAGCCGCCGCAGTGCCTATCGCTGCTGTTATATGATCTCCGGTAGAATAAAATATCGCCGGAAATGTCATGGCACTTAGCACAGCATAAGGTATATAGTAAAGCAGACTTTTAAAAAATTTCGATTTTATCTTTTTTGTAAAAAATGCAAACGGTATCATTCGTATCAGATATGTGACCGCTGCCATTACGATTATGTATATAGCTATCGTCATTCTTCTTCCCTCATTTCTTTTATAGGGAAAAATACTGCCCCTATCACAGATGCTAAGAGTGCGCTTATTATGACCGCAAAGCCTCCCGAAACTGATGGTATAAGATATTTGAATATACAGCTGAATACCGCCGCTGCAATAACAACTATAAGAACATTCCGTTCTTTTCTTGCAGGCGGTATTATTATAGCTATAAACATTCCGTAAAGCATTATGCTCATGGCATTTGCTATGAACGGCGGAAGAAGTTCGCCGGCAAAAGCTCCTAAAAATGTGCCGAGCGACCAGCCTATCAGCGGCATAAATATAAGCCCATACATATATGATGCCGTAAGCCTGTTGGGACGTGATACCGCTACTGCAAATATCTCGTCTGTTATGCCAAATGATGCTATGAGCTTTTGCGGAAGTGTGAATGAACTGTCTAGCTTTTGTGACAGTGAAAGCGACATAAGCGAGTACCTGAGATTTATAGTAAACTGTGCAAGTATCATCTCAATTATAGCTCCGCCGGCTGCTATTATACCTATACCAGCGGCTTGTCCGGCAGAAGTAAGATTTGAAGCCGACATTATAACCGCTGCAGTTATAGATATACCTGCTTTTACCGCCATTATCCCAACTCCGAAGGATACTGAAAGATACCCGAGCGCTATCGGTATACCATGTCTTAGTCCCTTGAAAAAATCTTTTTTCATTACTATCACCAATCAAATTCTATATTATTGTTATAATTATAACATAGTTTTATGATATTTGCAATAGCATCAAAAGCTGTGAAATAGATAAATGCGTTTTTTATTATAATAAGAATGCGCACCGAAGGTGAAGAAAAAGTTTCGCTCAAGCCTTTTCAAAGGCTTGCAGGGTCGAGGGACAGAGTCCCCGTCGCCCTCCGCAGACACCCGTTTTCCAGAATAAGACCGTATTTTTAGACAATTCTTTGCTGTCTGCAACGCCAACAACAAAGCCTATCAGAAGCGCTCCGATAATATTTGTAACAAGCGTAAGCATTGGAAATCCTGTTCTTACAGGGATAAGACTTACGGCATATCTTCCGGCTGCTCCAAATGCTCCGCCAAGTGCAACAAATAAAAAATTCATAACTTATCTGTTTTACTCCTTACTTATTACTTTTTTCTGCCATGATCTTTTTTTACAGTGCGGACATTTCATATAGTGTGTTCTGCCCATGTGCATAGAAAAAAGCACACTGCTGTATTTCGGCACATACTTATGACCGCATTTTGAGCATTCATAATATCCTGCGACCTGCTCTATCCTGACACTAAAAAATGTACCGCAGAAGAATACTGCTATCCCTAATATTGTGAGTACTACCCTTATCCATGTCGGCATATCAATAAATGAAACTATAAGTATCACCGATGTCCAGAATGCCATTACTATGATAAACATCACTATTTCAAGCATTAGCATCCTTTTATCAGCCAGTTCCTTCTCCTTTACCATCGCTATCAGGTTTTTTTCTGTTCTTTCATTGTATTCGTTCATAGAAACTACCTCCCCGCTTAATAAGTCATTAACAGTTATTTTCAGCATACCGCAAAGCTCCAGCATTAATGACGCGTCCGGAAGCGATTTTCCTGTCTCCCATTTTGATACTGCCCTGTCAGTTACGCCAAGCTTTTCAGCTATCTGCTTTTGCGTAAGCTTTTGTTCTTTTCTTTTTTCGGCTATGAATCTGCCGATCTTTATCTGGTCCATATGCTATGACCTCCTTTCACTGTCAGTATAGCATAAAAATCATTGATAATATACACACCCACGGTTGAGCGGAGAGTATTCAACCGAAGGTTGAGTACGTATTTGCGTGTTTCAGGGAGTGATTGCATCTATAACAGGCTCTAAGCTGTCAAGATCAACGAAATCCACCTGTTTGCCGTATGTTTCGATCATAGCTTTGATCTCCGGAGTTTTCTGTCCTTCCGGCAGGCTTACAGCTTTTTTGTATAAAAGCTTCATCAGGCTCCTGTGTTTGAAATTCAACTTCTGATAGTCTATACCGCCTCTGAGGTGAAAAATATACGCTTCGTTGTAAACATCTGCCGGGAGCTGCCTTTTCATGCCGTTTCTTATTGTTTCAATATTTTCGCTGTTGTTCGGGTCTGCAATACCCACAGTTGCAATAATCACCCTTTTATTGTTTATATCTTTTATCTTTTTGAAAGTCTTTTTCATTCCCAGAACACTGCTGGCATACAGACCGCCTATATATATTATAGTTTTATGATCACTTATATTCTTTACTTCTTCATATGACTTTAACTCTATTCCCGTCTTTTCAGCAAGTTCCTCTGCATAGCGTTTTGCCGTTCCATACTGAGAACCGTAAACTATTATTTCCATTTAAACTCCTCCAATATTCGTTTACAATAAATACAGCACCGCAGCACCTTGCATGAAATGCAAAAATGCTGCGGCAGGTAATTATTTCTTTTTCGATATGAGTCTCTTTATACGGATAAGGTCAAATACATTTATTTTTCCGTCACCGTCCATATCTGTTGTTTTTTCACATCTTCCATCAAGTGTCTTCTTCTTACAAAGTGCCTTTGAAAGAAGTATCGGATCGTCCTCATTTACCCTGTTATCAAGGTTTACATCACCCATAGGATAAACTCCGCCTTCCGGCTCTTCGCCCCAGATAAGCTGTCCGTCAACATATGCAGGAACTTTTTCGGTAAGAGCCGCTGCATCATTATCATCTTCAAAGCTTATAAGATCGCTGTAGCTGTAATCGTTCTCTGAATCCCAGACAGTATCGTATGTATCAGGATTCATCTTATTGAGAAGTCCGAACTGGTAAGTACGGCTTCCGTAGAAATTGCAGTCTTTCCATGTTATCTCAACATAATATGTTCCCTTGTCGTCATACTTTATAGGCTCAGATATTGTCGCATGGTTCTTTCCGTCTGTGAAGCTGCTTTCCTGGTCGTAGTCTATTCTGGTCTCAATAAAGCTTGCATCTTCACCCTTTTCAAGCTGCTCCGAAATATTGAAATAATATCTTACTTTAAGGTCACTTAAAAATTTCGGCGGATTTGTAGTCTGGTTGTGTATAACAAGCTTGACCTGTAATCCGGCATCAGTTTCCTGCGCCTTTCCGGCTGTAACATAAACGCCCTTTGAATCGTCCTGAGCACCTGCTTTATTTTTCGACATATCAAAGTTCTTGATTATCTGGTTCTTATCGGCAAGTTCTTTTCCCTTTGCTCCATAGAAGCTGTAAAGTCCTGCCAAAGCGCCTGTAAAGCCTGCATTATAGTCGTCTGTTACTTCATTATAGATATAGTCTTTGGTCTCATCGTGGTGGTAATCATCTGCATCCGGACCGCCGACAAGCGCACCATAAAGAGTGTGTGTCTGATATTTTGCCGGATTCTCCATGCTCTGAGTCGCCGAGCAATGTGCTGCTCTGTGATGTGGGAAAGTTGCATAACTGTTCTCATATCCAACTTCGTAAGCATAGTTCATAGGGTTGTTGCCGAGAATATATTCCATCTGACCCTTAGACCATTCAGCGAATGTCATATCGCCTGTTTCTTTAGCATAAACCATTGCACAAAGCTGTGCGGCTGTATCGTATCTTGCTGAACCGTAATCGTTGAGCATTGCAAAACCGGCAGGAGTCTTTTTAAGAAAAGCACCGTCCTTTGTCGGAAGTGACGCTATTTCATCTGCCGTTATCTTCGTATTCCAAAGATGATCGTCCGGACCGAAATCCTTGTGTGATGTTACAGGAACATCGAATTCAGCCTCTTTAGCTTCTTCAGGCTTCATTCCTGACCAGTATTCAAGATTCCAACGGAATATGTACCAGTCTCTTGATATATTTGTTATCGGAGCAAGCTTTGCAAATACGCCGCCCCATACTGTATCCCAGCAGTGTACCCATATGTTCTGCCAGCAGTTTCCGGTGTCTGCGATTATTCTTCTCATATATCCGGTGTAAGGATGTGCTCCCATTTCTCCGGATACATCTTCATCAACATGGATTATATCGTCAATGTAATCATACTTATTTGTGCAATAATAAAGCCATACTGCTGCCCATGCAAGCTCATCATAGTCATAATTCGATGTATAGAAACCGCCGTCATAGCCTAAACTTGTAACGGTAAGTGTATCATCGCCAAG
>CADBQZ010000011.1 GCA_902796865.1 uncultured Ruminococcus sp.
CGCTGCTGCTTTCATCATGAGCTACATTCTTTTCTTCTTCCTCATGTTCTTCACCCGAAAGCTTTTCATCAGCATCTTTAGTTTCTTCGGGCTGTTCGCTTTCATCGTCAGACTTTTCTTCGTCTTTTATATACACACGCCTTTTTTCTTCCGATTCACGGATAAGCCTTTGCGATTCCTCGGTATTGACATACAGTGTATAATCGCTTCCCATGCGCTTTACTTTAAGTCCGAATACTATCAGAAGTATCACTGATGCTACAACACATACTGCCGCAAACATCTGCGAAACTCTTATCGAACCTATCATAAGGCTGTCGGTACGAAGCCCTTCAACGAAAAATCTTTCTATGCCATACCAAGCAGCATAAATAAGAAGTATCTCGCCGTCAAAGCGTCTTATCTTCTTTGCAAATAAAGCAAGAAGAGCAAATCCCAAAAGACACCATACCGATTCATATAAAAAGCATGGGTGTACAGTATGCGAAGCGTAAAGTGTCTGTCCTTCTGAAAGTGTTGCACTGTCAGCATTTGACATTATCCACTGCTGGATACGTCCGCCGCTCATTCCGAAAATATTTTCCGTATTGCATCCGAATGCTTCCTGATTGAAAAAGTTGCCCCAGCGGCCAATACCCTGACCGAGAAGGAAGCCTATCGACACAACATCAAGAAGCGGCAAAAGCTTCACTTTCCTTATACGAGCTATTATGCCTCCGACAAGCAGAGCGCCTATGATACCGCCGTATATTGCAAGTCCACCATTTCGTATGTTGAAAATGGATAATATATCGTCCTTGTAATTGTCCCAGCTCATTATTACAAAATAAGCTCTTGCGCCGACAAGTCCGCCGATAACACCGCCAATTATAGTATCTATCGCCCTGTCAGGGTCGATCCCGTACTTTTTCATCTGTGAAAAGCCGTATATCATCGCAAGGAGCATTCCCATAGTTATGATAAGTCCGTACCACTTTATCTCCAGACCAAAAATAGTAAAAGCTGTTTCGTCGATATTTATATCTATTCCAAGCTTCGGGAAGACTATCTGATCATGCTTTAATACTCCTACAGTATCCATATTATCCCCCTTACTCTATAACTGAAAGTGCAAGATTTTTTGTATCGAATCTTTCTAAAAGCGCTTTCTGAACATCTTCATAGGTCATTTCTGAAATGATCTTTATATTGTCGTAAGGCTCTACACCTGACATAAATGCCGAAATAAGATTTGAAGCGACCGCTTCGACATTATTGCTGTCCATTATGATATTGCCGTATGTGGATCTCTTTATGCTCTCATAAAGCTCTTTATCAAGACCTTCTGCCTTTACACGCTCGATCTCGTCTATAAGATATGATGTGACCTTTTTCGGATCTTTTGATTCACCGCTGAATATAAGTGTAAAGAATCCGTCTCCTTCAAAAACTTCAAATCCGAAATTAGAGTTTACAAGTTCTTCGTCAATAAGCTTTTTATACAATGGCGCAGATGCATCTGATATGACGCTTCCGGCAATATAGCATTCAAGATCTGCTTTAAGTCTTTCATATCCCGTGAGAGGTCTGCACTTTATACCAATATTGAACATCGGCATACCGACCGGCAGATGCTCATGTATCTCATTTTTTACGATCTCATAAGGTTCTTCCGGGAATACCGTTTCAAGCTCGATATTCTCACAAGGCTTCAAAAGCTCATCCGCCACTTTAAGAACATCATTTGTTTTTACATTGCCGGCTAAAACAAGCACCATATTATGAAGATTGTAAAAAGTATTATAGCATTTGTACAGAAGATCGGCATCTATTTTTGCTATACTCTCAACAGTTCCGGCAATATCTATCTGTACAGGGTGCTTATGATACAAGCAGGAAAGCATATTGAAAAGTACTTTCCAAGCGGGATTGTCATTGGTCATCTTTATTTCCTGCCCGATTATCCCCTGCTCCTTATCAACAGTCTCCTGTGTAAAATACGGCGACTGAACAAATCCTAAAAGTATCTTTAATGATTCAAGATAGTTTTCGGAGCAGCCATAAAGATAACAAGTTCTGTCAAATGAAGTATAAGCATTTGCATTAGCTCCCGTTTTTGCATAAAGCTCAAAAGCATCACAATCCTCATTCTCGAAAAGCTTATGTTCAAGAAAATGCGCTATTCCCTCCGGGACGGTCGTGTATTCTTTGTCGTCCTTTGTTTTGAACATAGTATTTATAGAACCGTATTTCGTTCCGAAAAGCGCTTCTGTAGTACTGAACCCGTTCATCTCGCAAACATATATATCAAGTCCCGAATGATGTTTTATATAATTGCATTTATCCATTGTCTGCGGACAATATATCTCCTGTATCTCCATTCTGCGCTCACTCTCCTTTCATGACATAAACTGTATCAAGCTTTAATGACTTTGCCGCTTCTATTATGCGTTCCTTTGTAACTTTCCTGTAAAGCTCTGCTTTTTCTTCCGGTGTAAGTATCTCACCATATGTCAGACAGCCATAATACCAGTTTATATAAGAACCTGTGGTATCGCCGACACCTTTAAGAGAGTTTTCAATGCTAAGAAGCGAATTTGCCATATCTTCATCACTGAAATTGCCCTTTTTTATTTCTTCAAGCTGATTGAGTATCTCACTTTCAGCTTTACCGATATTTTCTTCTTCTACACCGCTGTCAACGAAAAATGTACTTTTAATACCGCTGTAATTTGAAGCACAGTAATAACAAAGACTAAGCTTTTCCCTTACATTCATAAAAAGCTTTGAAAAAGGCGTCGCACCGAATATCGTATTCATAAAACGTAACGCATAATCATCTTTACTGCTTGTCTTGAAAGCCATTACCATTTTACACTGTTTTACATCGAGTTTTTCCTCAGCTCTCATCACTTCATCCTTTGCAGGACTCGGAACGATGAATTTATATTCTTTTACATCTCTGTCGATCGCCTTAAAGCATTCGGCAAGCTTTTTCTCAACAGTATCTGATTCTTCCGGACCTACATAATATATCTCGACACGGGCAGTTCTTAAAAGCTCCTTATAAGCCTCATATGTCTGTTTCGATGTTACACTCTTTGCACTTTCTTTTGTGCCATATGGAGAATTTTCACTGTTTTCTCCTGCAAATGCTCTTTTCTGTGTCTGTAAAATAGCATAGCCTCTCTTGTTATTTATCTCAGATTCAATAGAATCCAGAAGATCTTTTTTTCCAAAATCAAAAGGCTCTTTTGCAAATTCACCGTTTTGTGCATTCGGAGAAAAAATACAGTCCTGAAGTATTGACAATACTTCAGAGCTTATATCCTCGCCTTCCAAAGCATATCTGTTGTCTATAGAGCAAACGCTCAAAGACAGTCTCTGTATATCACCCTGTTTTAATATTTCGATATTTATTGATGCGCCATACAAAGAATTGAGCTTTGATGTTATCTCGCTTATATTCTTGTACCTGCTGTTTGAAGATCCCATGATGCTTAATGCAAGCGCATTTGCCGCAGCTGTTTTTGCAGTAAGATCAGTTATGAACATGACCTTTATCCTGCTGCTTTTGAATTTAGGATCTATTATGGTTGAATAGCCAACGCCGTCGGCGATAAGCTTTCTTGAATAATTCGCCATACTTTTCTCCTTA
>CADBQZ010000012.1 GCA_902796865.1 uncultured Ruminococcus sp.
CGATGTATTTTCTCGGCTATCTCTATTGACCTTCCACTGTTAGCACTTCCGCCTGCGCCGAATGTAACGCTTATGAAATCAGGGTGAAGTCCCTGAAGCTCATCAAGAGTATTATATATAGTTTCTACCGGAGATGTTCTCTTCGGCGGAAATATCTCGAACGAAAAAACCGTTCCCTTTTTAAATAGTTCTTTTATTTTCATGATACTTATCCTTTCATATCTCAGTCTATGCTCCAGTCGATCTCCTCCATTCCGTGAGATCTCAGAAATTCATTTGCTTTTGAAAAATGCCGGCATCCAAAAAAGCCATTGTATGCCGACAGCGGACTTGGGTGAGCACAGGTAAGCACAAGATGTGCTTTATTATGTATAAGCGCCGTCTTTGACCTTGCATTTGCTCCCCAAAGTAAAAATACCATAGGCTTTTCACGCATATCAAGCAGTCTTATCACGTCATCGGTGAATTGTTCCCAGCCTTTGCCTTTATGGCTGTTTGCTGCACCCGAACGAACGGTCAGGACATTATTAAGAAGCAGTACACCGTTTTTTGCCCACTTTGTAAGCTCGCCGTGTTTCCCTGTATTATCAACGCCTACATCATTTTTTATTTCCTTGAATATATTCACAAGCGACGGCGGAGGCGTTATTCCCTTGCGTACCGAAAAACAAAGCCCGTGAGCCTGTCCTTCTCCGTGATATGGATCCTGTCCTATTATAACAGCCTTCACATCACTGTATGAAGTATATTTAAGCGCATTGAATATATCATACATTCCCGGAAATATCCTCTGCGTTTTGTATTCATTTATAAGAAACTGTCTGAGCTTTAAATAATATTCTTTTTTGAATTCGTCTTTTAAAAGCTCATCCCATTCATTTTCAAAATGTACCATCACGATCGTCCTTTATATTTGCTGTAATTATTTATTATTGCTTTAATTATACCATGATTTATCTTTTTTTACAAGAAAAATTTCATGCTGAGATTGAACGAGCTTAGATTTTGTTAAATCAAGAATGTATACCAAAGGCGAAACAAAAAAGCCCCTTACGAGGCTTTTTTGATAAAAACTTATTTATTAAGAGGCATTTCAAGCTTATATGCAACAAAATCATACGGAGGTATAACTGTCTTTTCACCGTATCTTGCATCACCCCTGACCGTTCTGTAATACTTGCTGTGGTCGCTATCAAACTTAGATACATCAAGTACATACTCATTTGCAGAACGATTGATGAATATGACCATTGCCTTTTTACGGTATGATCTTGCACGGGCAAATGCGATAACGCTGTCGTCCATATAAAGCATTATGAATTCACCGTCTATGAATACCTTTGAGCTTCTGCGTATCTTTGAAAGCATTTTTGTATATTCGATAAGATCTTTATCTTCTTTTCCCCACGGATAACAGCGTCTGTTGAACGGGTCCTTATAGCCTTGCTGTCCTGCTTCATCGCCGTAATATACACATGGTACACCCGGAAGGAAGAATTGTATCGCCATCGCAACCTTAAGCCTATTTTTGCCAAGCTCATACTCATACTGTGAAAGATAATGAGCATTCATCCAGTCTTTATCCTTGCCTTCACAGCTCTCACCGCCAAGTACGTTTATAGCTCTTTCAATATCATGAGTTGAGATACTATTCATAAGCACATCTATCGAAGGCTTAGGGTAGTTTTCAAGTATTGTCATTATCGCATTTCTGAAATCAAACGGACTTCCGCCCATAACATAATTCATTATAGCCGAACGGAAAGGATAATTCATTACCGAGTCTAACTGGTCGCCGATAAGATAGCGGCGCTGTACGCCATAGCTTTCCTTATTAGACGCATCCTCCCATACTTCGCCTATGATTATCTTCTCCTTGCCGTGTTTTTTAACGCACTTGTTGAGATTATCAAGAAATTCATCGGGAAGTTCGTCTGCAACATCAAGACGGTATCCGGCAGCGCCCATGCTTATCCAGTAATCAAGCACTCCGCCGTTTCCGCAGATATATTCAGTATACTTTTCATTGTTTTCATTTACATTCGGCAGTGTGTCAATACCCCACCATGCCTCGTATTCATCAGGATAATTTATGAATGTATACCACGGATAAAATTCACTTTCTGTTGAATTGTATGCACCAAGGCTGTCATATCTGTTAAATTTATTAAAGTAGATACTGTCCGCACCGGTATGAGAAAACACACCGTCAAGGATTATCGAGATACCGTATGATTTTGCAGCTTCACAAAGCTTTCTGAAATCATCATTTGTTCCAAGCAGAGGATCGACCTTGCGGTAATTTGCGGTATTATAACGATGATTCTCGTGTGACTCAAATATAGGATTGAGATATATACAGCTTATACCGAGATCTTTTAGATATGGCAGCTTCTGTCTTATACCGTCAAGATCGCCGCCGAAGTAGTCGTTGTTCCAAACGTGTCCGTTCTCATCAGGACGGTAATATGGTGTATCTTCCCAGTTTTCACGCATAACACGGTCTGACGGAACATTTTCATGCACCTTTCCGCTTTTGTAGAATCTGTCCGGGAATATCTGATACATGATACCGCCCTTTAAAAAATCAGGTGTCTTATAGTCTTCATTGTATACGGTAAGCTGGAAAAGATCACCATTATTTATCTCGCTGTTATGGCATGAAACTTTCTTTATATAATTTCTCGAACCATTTTGCTTGTATGAAAAATAGTAATAATGTACACCTGAGCTTTTAGGAGTGAATGTCGCACTGTAAACATTACAGTCATTCTCCTCAGAAGTAAGATTCATAGCTATAAAAGTCTCTTTGAAACCTGTTTTGAATATTACAAGTATCGGAACGGGCGGAAAATCAAGAGTTATGTCTTTTGGAAGCCTTATATGAAATTCACAGGTATCTCCTCTTTTTACCGCTCCAAAAGGCGTTTTATAGTTGGGATCCCAACTGTCGTACATTTTTTTCATGATCGTTCCTCCAATTAGTATCGTATTCGGATAATAAACTTTATCATATAGACGGAAGCAAGGGCTTTTTGCGCCCTTGCTTCATTGCTTCAGATAATTGTGATAAATTAAAGTCCCCAGATGTCTTCAGCATATTCTGTAACAGCTCTGTCAGCTGAGAAAATGCCTGCACCTGCTATATTGTTAAGTGACATCTTTGCCCACTTCTTCTTGTCATTATAGCACTCTGTTATAAACTTCTGAGCATTTCTGTAAGAATCAAAATCTGCAAGTACCATATAAGGATCCTGATCCTTTAATGAATTTGCAACATCATTGAATGTACAGCCGTTTATACCGTGATACATTCTGTCGATACCGTTCTTGATAGTCTGATTTGAATGATAATAACCTTCCGGATTATAGCCTCTCCTCTTGAGATCTTCAACTTCCTCGGTCTTCATACCAAAGATAACGATATTATCCTCGCCTGCTGCTTCTCTGATCTCGATGTTTGCGCCGTCGAGTGTTCCGAGAGTTACAGCACCGTTCAGCATAAGCTTCATGCAGCCTGTACCTGAAGCCTCAGTACCTGCAAGAGAGATCTGCTCTGAAA
>CADBQZ010000013.1 GCA_902796865.1 uncultured Ruminococcus sp.
GCAGATGACATACGCAGCATTGAACTTTTCCTTTAAGATATACCCTGCAAAATCTTTTCCGGACATATCCATAAGCTCCTTTATCTTCGGAGTATATATGACCTCTGTGCCTAAGCTTTCAAGCAATTCTTCCTTCTGTCTGTCGGTGTAGATATAGCTGTAATCTTCACCATGCTTTTTTTCAACAGATGAACTTTTGAAGGTAAAAACACCGAATGCCGTATCTTCCGATGAATACTTCTTTGCAAGCTTCAGTATCGCCCGATGCCCAAGATGCACTCCGTCGAATATCCCAAGAGCAACAGATGTTTTTTTATCATATCTTGTATTATTATTTAAAAATATCATTTTCTGTCACCGCTAAGATTTTTACAGACTCTCAAAATTCCGGCATCTCTGTCGGCTTTTGCTATACCTATAAACTCTCCGTCAAAGCCTTTTGCCCTGAAAAGTTCACTGCCTTCATTTTTCCATTTTGCCGCAAGCGGCAGCTTTACTCCGTTTTTATACAAAAACGTCTGTTTTTCATCGAAGCATATCTCCGGCAGCTCATCAAAAAGTCTTTCACACGGCATAACCCTGCTTTGTACTTCATCTTTGTCCCGAAGCTCTTCAAGTTCTTCAAGTGTAATACAGTCGCAAAGCTCAAAGCCGTCAGACCTTGTTCTCACAAGACTCGTCATTACTCCGCCGCAGCCCAAAGCTTCGCCAATATCATGAATGATACTTCTGACATACGTTCCCTGAGAGCATTCTATATCAAACACTCCCTCCTGAGTTTGCTCGTCAAATTCTTTTATAACAAGACTTTTTATAACGGCCTCACGCTCCGGGCGCTCCGTTTCGATGCCTTTTCTCGCAAGTTCATAAAGACGCTTTCCGCCAACTTTTACAGCTGAATACATAGGCGGAAGCTGCTTTATATTTCCTTCAAATCTAATTATAATACTATCAAGCATTTCTCTGCTTATAGTTTTATCCGACTGCTCTGTGACTTTTCCCGTTATATCATAGGTATCTGTCTTGATCCCGAACTTAAAGCCTGCCGTATAGCTCTTGCCTTTTTTCGGCATTATGCTTATCGCCTTTGCAGCACTTCCGGCAAACACGGGAAGTACTCCTGTTGCCATAGGGTCAAGCGTTCCACTGTGACCGAGTTTTTTCTGTTTTAATATACCGCGCATCTTAGCTATCACATCAAAAGATGTAAAATCCTGCGGCTTATTTATAAGTATTATGCCGTTTATCATGCGCCGATACCCTTTTTCACAGCATTTATCACTATTTCCTTGACCTCATCTAGCGTTCCATATAAAAGACAGCCTGCCGCCTTGACATGACCGCCGCCGCCGAGAGAAGCGCATATATCTGAAACATTTGCGCTGTTTGCTGAACGCATCGAGATCTTGAAGCTTTGTTCGTCACGCTGTTTTATCGTAACGCCCACCTCTGCTCCCTCAAACTGGAGCGGTATGCCTGCTATCCCTTCAAGCTCAGCAGGCTCAACATTCATCTTTTCAAGAAGCTCCTTTGTAACAACTATCATGGTGCATCTGCCGTCAAGATAAAATTCTGTATTCTCAACAGCCAGACACTCCATTTTAAGTCTTCCTCTGCTCTTTGTCTCAAAAAGTGCCCTGTTTAAAAGTGCAAAATTCACGCTGCTGCCACGCTTCAGCTCTGCCGCTATCTCATGACATCTTGCTGTAGTATTTTCATACTTAAAGCAGCCTGTGTCTGTCGCTATACCCGTGTATATACATTTTGTAAGCTTATCATCAGGTGTAACACCCATAGCGCACATAACTTCAAAAAGCACTTCGCAGGCAGCAGATGCGTCCGGGTCAACAAGTGTATTTTTAGCATACATACTATTTGATATGTGATGATCTATACAAAGATCGACCTTGTCTCCGTATATATCCTTATATTTCCCTAGCAGATTTATATCTGCTACATCTGCTGCTATGATGAACTCAGGCTCAAAGTCTTCGTCCTTATAATCCTCACGCATATAATCATACCTTTTCGGTATATCGTCTGAGCATATGACTTTTGCCTTTTTGCCCATGCTCTTTAATATATAGTATATAGCTGTTCCGGAACCTATACAGTCTCCGTCCGGGCTTTGATGTATAAGGATATAAGCGTTGTCACACTCTTTTAGCATTTTTGCCGCAGCATCATAATCTATCTTCATTTGTCACAGTCCTTTTAATGTTTCGTTTATTTCTGCACTGTATTCTATAGAATCGTCGGCTATAAATTTCAGCTCCGGACTTTTCCTCATAGGCAGTCTTTTAAAAAGTTCCCTTCTTATGAATCCGGAAGCAGACGTAAGTCCCTTTACCGACTGCTTTGCTTTTTCTATCCCTTCGATACAGGACACATAAACCTTACAATGCGAAAGGTCGTTTGAAAGCTCTACTCTTACGATAGTTGTAAATTCAGCTATCCTTGGATCTTTTAATTCACGCATTATCGCTGTAAGCTCTCTTTTTACGTCCTCTCCCATTCTTCCGGCTTTAAAGCTTGCCATAAGCGCCCTCCTTTATGGCATTATCACTCAGTATATTCCTCCATGATAAAGCCTTCAAATATATCGCCTTCCTTAATATCGGCGAATTTTTCAAGTCCTATGCCGCACTCGAAGTTTTTGAGTACTTCCTTAGCATCGTCCTTGAATCTTTTAAGTGAATCTATCTTATCTTCTGCGATAACTATTCCGTCACGCACAACTCTTATCTGACAATTTCTTGCGATCTTGCCTTCTGTTACATAAGAACCTGCGATAGTTCCGACACTTGAGATCTTATATACCTGTCTTACCTCTGCCTTGCCGAGTATTACTTCTCTGAATTTAGGAGCGAGCATACCCTTCATAGCAGTAGTTATTTCTTCTATCGCATCATAGATTATCCTGTAAAGTCTTATGTCGACTCCGTCACGCTTTGCATTTTCTTCTGCAACAGGGTCTGGTCTTACGTTGAATCCGACTATAATAGCATTGGAAGCGGAAGCGAGCATAACATCGCTTTCAGATACTGCACCAACACCGCCGTGTATCACCTTTACTCTTACTTCTTCGTTTGTAAGCTTTTCAAGCGACTGCTTTACAGCCTCCACAGAACCCTGAACGTCCGCCTTTACGATTATCGGAAGTTCCTTTACTTCGCCCTGAGCGATACGGCTGAACAGGTTGTCGAGAGTTACCTTCTGGACAGCCTTGAACTGTTCCTGCTTTGCTTCATGCTTTCTCTGTTCAACAAGTTCCTTTGCAAGCTTTTCGTCCTCAACTGCATTGAATGTATCGCCGGCGCTTGGAACTTCTGCAAGACCTGTGATCTCTACCGGTACAGAAGGACCTGCCGACTGTATCTTCTTGCCCTTATAATCGGTCATGACTCTTACCTTGCCGACTGCTGTTCCAGCGATAAGCACGTCGCCTGTATGGAGAGTACCGTTCTGTACGAGAAGCGTTGCAACAGGACCTCTTCCCTTGTCAAGTCTTGCTTCGATAACGGCACCCTTAGCAAGCCTGTCAGGGTTAGCCTTGAGTTCCTTCATCTCTGCGATAAGAAGTACGTCCTCTAAAAGTTCATCGATGCCGTCGCCTGTCTTTGCCGATACAGGAACGCACATAACATCTCCGCCCCATTCTTCGACTACAAGACCATGCTCAGTAAGCTCTGTCTTGATCTTTTCAGGGTTTGCACCTTCCTTATCCATCTTGTTCACAGCAACGACTATAGATACACCTGCTGCCTTTGCGTGATTTATTGATTCTACTGTCTGCGGCATGATACCGTCGTCCGCAGCAACTACCAGTATAGCTATATCTGTAATATCAGCGCCTCTTGCTCTCATAGAAGTGAAAGCTTCATGTCCCGGAGTATCAAGGAAAGTTATCTGCTTGCCCTGTACCTTTACCTGATAAGCGCCGATATGCTGAGTGATACCGCCTGCTTCCGAAGCAGTTACATTTGCGTGTCTTATCCTGTCGAGGAGAGAAGTCTTACCATGATCGACGTGACCCATTACAACTACAACAGGGCTTCTTTCCTCTGTGTTTGCGCTGTCGTCTTCGCTGTCATCGATAAGACGTTCTTCTATCGTCACGATAACTTCCTTTTCGACCTTAGCGCCCATTTCATCTGCAACGAGTGCCGCCGTATCAAAGTCTATAACTTCGTTTATGTTTGCCATAACGCCAAGACCCATAAGCTTCTTTATAACATCTGTTGCAGTAGCTTTAAGTCTTGAAGCGAGCTCTCCTACCGTTATCTCATCAGGGATAAGGACTTTGAGCTGCTGTTTTCTTGCTCTTTCAAGTTCAAGTCTGCGGAGCTTATCAGCTTCTGTTTCCTTTTTGCTTGAATATTTATTCTTATTTCTCTGAGCAGATTTCTGATTTATCTTCTGCTTTTTGGAAGAATAATTGTCTCTCCTCTTGTTTTCGGGAGCGATCTGTTCATATCTCTCGTTATACTTATCGAGATTTATATAAGAACCTCTTGTATCAACTGTTCTTCTTCCAGATTCTCTGCTGCTGTCATCGGAAGTAGTTGTTTCAAAATTAAGTGATGCTGTACCGAGCTTTGTTTTCTCTCCGCTGTGCTTTGAAGTTCTCGGTTCCTGCTTTTTCTGCTTTTTAGGAGCAGGCTGTTCTGTTCTTTTAAATCTGTCCGCCTTATCCGGCTTTGCTTTTGCAGCAGGCTGAGATTTGGTTTCCTCTGTTTTTTCAACCTTTTCTGTTTCAGGCTTTGTTTCCGGCTTGCTTTTAGTTTTCTCTGGCTTGCTCTCTGCCTTTTCCACAGGCTTTTCGGCTGCTTTAGCCTTTTCCTGATTTTCTACAGGTTTTTCAGTCTTTTCCTGTTTTTCCACAGGCTTTTCGGTTTTCTCCTGTTTTTCAGCTTTTTCAGCTTTTTCAGCTTTTTTAGGCTTTTCAGTCTTCTTTGGTTTATCACTTTTCGGCGCCGCCTTCTTTTTAGCTGCCGGCTTTTCTTCTTCCTCCACAGGCTTATCCTTGGATTCAAAATAAGCATCAAAGCTTTCTACTCTATTTTTCTGAGTATAATACTCAAGCACATAGTTCATCTCGTCAGAGCCGAGAGGACTTGCGCTCTTTCTTTTCTCACCGTCATATTTTTCAAGCAGATCTATAAGCTCCTGACTGTCCAGCTTTAGATCCTTTGCAGCCTCTGTAAGTTTAAGATCTTTCATTGGCAATAACCTCCTGTATAGATCGTTTGGTCGTTATCTCCTGCTTGTTATCATTTATATTCACTGCTCATTTCAGAGAATTTCTTTGAAAATCCTTCATCAGTCACACCCATGACCGCTGTTTTTCTTCCGATAGCATAATGCATATCCGAAGTCTCCGCTTCTATGCTTATGACCGGGATTTCTGCTTTGCCGCAGAAAAATCCGATCTCCTTTACAGTTTTCGGAGAAGCATCACTTGTGACCAGAACTGCCGAGACCTTTTTCGACATTACCTGTTCTTTGACCGCATCAAAGCCGGTCAGAAGCTTTCCTGCCTTACGGCATATCGTCAGAAGACTTATCATTTTCTGCTGAGAGTTCATTTTCCATCTCCTCATAAACGCTGTCCTCTATGCGGCAGCTGAAGCTTTTTTCAAAACGTCTTGCCTTTCTTGCTTTTTCAAAGCATTCGGAGCTTTTGCAGATGTAAGCACCTCTTCCATTTTTCTTGCCTGTAAAGTCAAGGGATATGCTTCCGTCTGCTGCCTTTACCGCTCTTATAAGCTCTTTTTTCGGCTTCATTTCTCCGCAGCCAAGACACATTCGCATAGGTATTTTTTTAGTTTTCATTTTCCTGATCCTGATTTCCGCTTTCCTGTAACTGTGGCTCTTCTGCGTTTTCTTCCGTATTTTCTGCCGGTGTCTCGTTTACAGTCTCATTTATCTTAAGGTTTATATCAAGCTCCGGCTTTATATCTATCTTATATCCTGTAAGCTTGGCAGCAAGCTTTGCGTTCTGTCCTCTGTTGCCTATCGCCAAAGAGAGCTGATCGTTCGGAACTGTTACTTCACATTCTTTAAGTTCGCCTTCCGCAACTTTAACGCTCAGTACCTTTGCCGGTGCAAGCGCTCTTGCAATAAATTCAGCAGGATCTTCACTATATACTATTATATCTATCTTTTCGCCGCAAAGTTCATCTGCGACAGCCTGGATCCTCGTTCTCTTAGGACCTATACATGACCCGACCGCATCTACATTTTCATCTCTCGACATAACAGCTATCTTTGTTCTTGAGCCTGCTTCTCTCGATATAGCCTTTATCTCAACGATGCCGTCGTATATTTCCGGGACTTCCATCTCAAAAAGGCGCTTTACAAGGTCACGATGCGCTCTTGATATTTTTATGATAGGCTTCTTTGTCTTGTTGACGATACCTGTCACATATACTTTTATATTCTGACCTTCCCTGAGCTTTTCGCCGGGTATCTGCTCGTTTCTGAAAAGATAAAGCTCTGTTTTATCATACATTACCGTAACTGTGCCGCTTCCGGGTTCTACCTGAGAAACGCTTACTGTTATACACTCATTTTCCTTATCCTGGAATTTATTGAGTATATTCTGTCTGTTTATATCACGAAGGTCGCCCTTGATAGACTGCTTCGCCGACTGTGCAGCGGCTCTTCCGAACTTAGCGGCATCAAGCTCACATTCTATCTTATCGCCGATAAACGTATCCGGCTTTAATGTTCTTGCTTCATCGATATTTATTTCATTATAGTCGATAGGCTCATCTTCTATAACAGTCTTTATAATAAACATCTGGAGTTTTTTCTTTTCCACGTCTATTTCGACTCTTATATTATCCTCTGCATATGGATAAGCCTTTTTGATGGCTTTCAAAAGCGCCGACTTTACCTTTTCGACCAGCACTTCTGTATCAACGCTGTTTTCATTTCCAAGAAGCGACAGCGCTTCAAAAAAACCGTTGTTCATTTTTCAAACCTTCCTTTATCAAATTTGTTCGCTCGTTTCATCACTAAGTCTTACGACAGAAATGTTTTCAAGCGGTATCTGCACGTTTTTTGCATCTTCACTTCCGTCTCCGAACGGGAACGCAAGCGTAAGACTCTCTTTATCGAAAGAAATAAGTCTTCCCAACACTTCCTTAGTTCCTTCCATTGCCCGGTAAAGCTTTACATTCAGCACTTCGCCAACAGCCGCTTCAAAATGCTGCTGTCTTTTAAGTTCTCTTTCAAGCCCTGCCGAACCTACTTCAAGAAAGTAGCCCTGCGGGATAGGGTCTTTCTCGTCAAGTATGTCACTAAGCGGCCTGCTCACCGCCTCACAGTCATCTATCGTTACTCCGTCATATCTGTCTATAAAGACACGAAGATACCAAGACGCTCCTTCTTTTTCAAATCTCACGTCCCATATACTGCTGCCGAGACTGTCGGCGATAGGCTTTACAAGCTCATAGACAAGCTTTTCGGTGTTCCCGAACTTTTTTATTTTCATGCTAAAGCTCCGTTTCCGTATGCTTTAAAAGCATACATTCTGTAACATTAAGAAAGACCGGAATTTTTCCGGTCTTAGTAAGTTTACTTTATCATACAATATATAGTATATCACTTTATTCAATAAAAATCAAGCGTTTTTTAAGATTTTTTTGAGATCATGCTCACTTTTTCTTATCGTAATGCTGGAACGCCTCTTCAACGCTTCCGTCATATTCTATCTTTCCGTTGCAAAGATATATCGCTCTCTCGCAGGTATCCCTGACGCTTGCCATAGAATGACTTACAAACAATACCGTTATGCCTGTTTGTTTCAGCTCTTTTATTTTCGATTCACATTTCTTTCTGAAATCTGCATCTCCGACGCTCAGAGCTTCATCTATAACAAGTATATCAGGTCTTATATTTATGTTGATAGCAAAGCCCAGACGCATCTTCATACCGCTTGAATATGTCCTTACCGGCTGGTCGATATACTCTCCAAGATTTGCAAATTCGATTATATTATCTTCTATCTCCTTTATCTCGCTGTTATCAAGTCCTAAAAGATAACATTTCAGATATATATTTTCCCTTCCGGTCATATCCATAGAAAATCCCGCTGTAAGCTCAAGAAGTGCTGCGACCTTGCCGTTTACGGTAATGTTTCCCGATGTAGCAAAAGAAACTCCCGTTATCATTTTAAGAAGTGTCGATTTGCCTGCACCGTTTCTCCCGATTATGCCGACTGATTCGCCGTGTTTGACTTCAAAATTTATATCCTTTAAAGCAACGTGCTTTTTTACGCCCTTATTATTTGTGAATATAGCCTTGAACCTTGCTTTCTGACTTTTATACAAAAAATACTCTTTTGTAACATTTTCAAATTTTATAACTGTTTCGTTCATCATCTGCCTCTCCTTTACAGAATATCAGGAAGGATCTTTCTGAGTCTCTTATAGAAATGTCCTCCCACCAGTATAAGAAGTAAAAATTCAGCATAGAATATTATAAGCTCTTTTGTGTAATTGCTGTCAAAAATAAATGTATCATACAAAAAGCTTTTTCTGTATCCGTTTATAAAATAATTTATCGGATTGAAATACATAATAGTTCTGAGTATCGGATTTTGTATGTCATATGTATCCCAGAATATGCCCGAAAGCCAGAAAAGTCCGGTGATTATTGCATTGATAAGGTTTTCAAAGTCCCTGCTGAAAGCGCTGAGCGGAGCAGTAGTCCATGAAAGCACCAGAAAGAACATGAACATAAGCGGCATATAATATAAAAATTGCAGATTATATATACTGGGTCCATACCCGGCTATTATAAGTATAACATACATTATGACACACATACCAAGATGTACGATAAGAGCCGCCATATTGCAGAATGTCATTATATTTGATACCGGAAATGAAAGCTTTGTGACAAACTGGCTGTTCTGCCGTATAGAACGTGAGCCGCCGACTATGGTCTCACTTATAAAGAACCACGGGATATAGCCCGACAGCATGAATATAAAACGAGGATAGCCGCTTACCATACCCGAACCTCTTATACCTACTTCAAATGCAAACCACAATATAAATAGTGTAAATGACGGTTTTATTATCGCCCACAAAGGTCCCATTACCGCACCTTTGTATTTTTTTATGAGCTGATTTACGGCGAGCATCCATATCTTTTTCGACTGTCCTTTATGCTCTCTGAGAATATCAGCTATACCGAAAAATGCCTTTTTTATCATTGTAATCTCCAATCAAATACTGTAATAGGTATATTATACCACATTACAGATCATTTTTCAAATATTTCCTTCACAACTCTTTTTGCCGACTGTCCGTCCTCAAGAGGATTGAATCTCTTATTGAACATCGGCATGGCTGTTTTATAACGCAAGAGCCCATTTCCGCCTTTTTTTATATCAGCAATTATATCTCCCATTACCTTTTCAAGCTTTTCCTGATCGTTTACTGTAAAGCCCGGGAGCATAGCGGTCCCGAAGTAAAAATCTCTCATATTGTTTTTGTATTCTTCAATGTCATAAATATAAAATATGATAGGTCTTGAAAGAACCGCATAATCAAAAAACACGCTCGAATAATCAGTGATAAGCACATCGCTTATCATATAAAGATCATTCACGTCGTCATATGACGAAACATTTTTTACAAATCCTTCATATTGGCTGTCGTCAAAGCTGTCCGCAATAAAATAGTGAAACCTTACAAGCAGGAATATATCCTCACCGTATAATTTTTTGAGCCTTTCTATATCAAGCTCCATATCGAGGGTATACCCTTTTGCGTCATAACTTGAATCACGGAAGGTCGGGCAGTAAAGTATACATATCTTATCATCTGGTATCCCAAGCGCCCGCTTTATATTTTGTATCTTTTCATCTGTGCGCATCACAAGCGCATCATTTCTCGGATAACCCTTCTGTATTATCTTATCAGCGTTTTCAAGTGCAAATGCCGACATGAGCTTTTCGGTCGTAAAATCCGACGGAGAAATAAACTTTGTTATCTTCAGAGAATCATTTTTATACTCATTGTATATTTCTTCGACTGTCGAGGTGGCATTCCCACCATTTTTGACATCACACCCTATCTTTTTAAAAGGCGTTCCGTGCCAGCACTGTATATACCGCTGGTCTTCTCTGGGAACTATAAAATCTCTGAGCCTTGAATTGACTATCCATGTACCTGCATTGGCATATGCCTCAAACGATTCTTCGCTGTCGAATTTAACGAGTCTTGTATTTTCAGGGAATTCTCCGTGAGTGTCTGTATCCCTGAACACCCATACATACCGGAAATCGGCAAACTCGGGCTGTTTTAACATATACTCGTATATAGCCTTCGGGCTGCATGAAAAGCTTCTTCCCTGATAGCTTTCAAATACCAACAGCTTCGGGTCGGTCGATGCTTTCTGAGAAAGCTTTGCAAAATCGACTGATTTTTTCTGTATATAAGCGTTTTTGAAAAACTTTTTCAAAAACGGTATCTTCTTTATGATCGTTTTGAGTCCCATTTTCTCCTCCTTTATTTATTTTTCTCTATGTACTGCATATAAGGGACCGCTCTCTCTGACGCCGAACGAGGTATCATACCTGTTACCCTGCTGCAGTTTCGATTATCTGCATATCTGTTGAACTGTTTATTAAGTCTTTTTCTCCATGCCGAAAAATCGTCCTTGCCTTTCATCATCTTTTCCGCAAAAGCAAGAAAATCAGAGCTGTTTTTTATCATGTCGCCCGGCATTATCGTTGTAGGGTCACTTACTGTAAATCCCCTGTCACGGGTATAACCATATATATCACTTACGGCAAATGCCATAGGACGGTCGAGAAGCAGATAATCAAAATACACCGAAGAATAATCGGTGATAAGACAATCCGACATACCTATCAGCGAATAAAAACCGATATGTTCCTTTTGAAGTGTCTTATCGTCTATGAAGTTGATATGCCTGTATCTGCCGGGATTTCTGCGGAATTTCGACAGCGGATGGAGCTTTACTATCATACACCAGCCGTTTTCGTCCATAAGTCTGTCAAGCTTTTCCAGATCGGTTATATTCAATATATCAAGCTCCGACTCTGCTCCCTCACGGTAGGTCGGGAGCCACAGCATCATTTTTGCGATCCTGTCTTCATAGCTCATAAGGGCAGTCTTCGCCGCCATTTCATACTCTATCGGTATATCGTCGAGCATTTCATCTGTTCTCGGCTGACCGCATATAAATATCTGGTCGTCAGAAGCATTGAACGACTGTTTCATTATATCACGAAAATATTCCGATGTACAGAGCAGATGCGTAAAATAATTATAGTCTACTTTTTCCTGTCCTCTGACCATATTCCCGACACGCTTTAAAGGCATACCGTGCCAGAGGTTGAATACCATCTGCCCTTTGGCAGGCTTTACAGGATATTTACCGAAACAGTAATAACAATATTTGCTGCGGAAAAACTTGAAAAGCCCTTTTGTATTGTTTATATATTCAACATTTTCTTCTGCTGTTTCAGCAAAATTTTCCCAGTTGTTAAGGCTCACAATTATCTTGTATCTGTTATTGTAGCCGTTTTCAATAAGATAGTCAAAGACTGCTTTTATATTATCTCTGAACCCCAGATTTGAATACAGGAATATCCTGTTTTTATCTTTCGGGACGAGTCTGTTTATAACATTTAAAAAAGACCATGCTTTTCTTGGTATCCTTCGTATAAGACTTTTTTTCATTTTCTGAGTACCTTTGAATAAATAATCATTCTTAACTTATTCGGAACAGCCGCCGCAACTATATGCCCCATGCAGGCTGTTATGTAATCGGTCATGCTGCAAAAGCCCGACCGTCTTGCCATTTTTCTGAAATCAAGAGCACAGCGGATATAATCCTTTCCGCCTCTTCTCATATAAAGCTGTTCACCGCTTCGCATATGAAGCACAGCTTTAGGGACATTGTATCCGACACAGCCGTTTTTGAGCATACGCAGCCAAAGCCAATAATCCTCAAAATAAGGACAATGCTGATAATTTCCCGCTTTTAAAACGCTCTCCTTTTTGAACGCAACACACGGATGATTGAAAGGATTGCGCTTTCTGGCATATTTTTTTATCTGCTCATCATACTGCGGAAGGCTCTTTATGCCTATAATATTGCCCGTATCGCCTTCAAATTCCTCGACAGTACCGCTCACTATATCCGCACCGAATCTTGAAAATGCTTCCAGTTGGCGCTCCATTCTGTCGGGGAACGCTATATCGTCGCTGTCCATTCTTGCGACTATTTCATATTTACAGCTTTTAAGACCTTTTGCAAGCGCCTTTCCAAGCCCTATATTCTCGTTATTATACAAAACATTTAATATATCATATTTTTCTTTAAGTCTGTCTATAGTATCATAAAGTTCTTTTGTAAGCCTGCCGTCGCAATAAAGTACGGCATCATCAGGCGGAACAGTCTGCTTCATCATGCTTTCTACACTAAGTCTCAGATTTTCCGCTTTTTCTTTTTTATAGACAGACATAAGCATCGAATACATTCCCGTTCCACCCTTCATAATGCTTTTTTGCTTATGCCTGAAGGCATAATTATCCGTCAAACATTCAGATCAAAACTCAGCCGGCCGCTTTTTCAAGTGTTTCTGTATTTTCTATATTCAAAGCCGTAACATCTTTTAATGTCTTTTTTACAAGTCCGGTAAGAACTGATTTAGGACCCAGTTCTATAAATTTGTCTATGCCTGCTGCCTGCATCGCTTCAAGCTCGTCTGTGAATCTTACCGGTGAAACCATATGCTTTGCAAGCTTTGACGGCATATCTGTAATATCATCAAGTATCTTTCCTGTAACGTTTGAATAGAACGGTACAGCAGGCTTGTTGAATTTTATATCTTTTATCGCTTCATAAAATTCCTTTGAAGCACCCTCCATAAGCTTTGAATGGAAAGCCGCCGAAACACTGAGCTTTACTGCTCTTGCCTTTTTTTCTGCAAATATCGCTGCCGCCTTTTCACAGGCTTCTCTCTCGCCGGCGATAACAGTCTGCTTAGGAGAATTATAGTTTACCGGTATAACATAACCGTCAACTGATGCACATACTTCCTCTATCTCAGAGGGAGAAAGCTTCATAACAGCATACATAGCGCCGTCCGAATCTTTTCCGGCTTTGTCCATAGCCGCAGCTCTCGCCTTGATGACCTTGAAAGCATCTTCAAGAGAAAGCATACCAGATGCAGCCATAGCAGCATATTCACCGAGCGAATGTCCTGCCACGGCATCAAAAGTGATGCCTTTTTTCTTTGCTGCTTCAAAGCATATAAGAGACATAGCCATTATAGCCGGTTGCGAATAGCAAGTCTGTGCAAGCTGTTCTTCTGTTCCTTCAAAAGTTATCTTTTTAAGGTCAAATCCGAGTATATCTGAGCCGGTCTCAAAAATGCTCTCAAGCTCCGGGAATCTTTCAACAAGTTCCTTTCCCATGCCGGGATACTGTGAGCCTTGTCCTGAAAATAAAAATGCAGTCATATAATTACCTCTTTCAATGTATATTTGCACAAATTTTTCTATAAATAATTGTGCATAGTATGCCTATTTAGAAAAAACCATATCAAAAATAATTTTTACATTGCAAAAAAACGAAAAATATACTATAATAGAAATGATAGGCTGCGCCGCAAATGCTTCTGCGGTGCGCTGTGAGATCATGGTGTCATAAACACTCTCTTATATAATACCATAAATTTCACACAATTACAAGAATTGTCAGGAGGAATTTTTTTGCAGGGAATCAAAATTTTAGGTACAGGACAGTACCTTCCTAAGAAAAAAGTCGTCAACGATGACTTCGCAAAGATAGTTGAAACAAGCGATGAATGGATAAGGACAAGAACTGGTATGTCCGAAAGATATGTGTCCGACGGAGAGCCGACATGGTATATGGGACTTATGGCTGCAAAGGAAGCGATAGCCGATGCAGGTATTTCTCCCGAAGAAATAGGTGCTATCTTCGACACAAGCGTTTCTGCGGACTTCTATACTCCGTCGATGTCCTGTATAATACAGGGAAAACTGGGTGCGGTAAACGCCCTCACGATAGATGTAAACTGTGCCTGCGCCGGCTGTGTTTACGCTATCGACATGGCAAAAAGATATCTCCAGACAGATGACAGCATAAAATACGCACTTGTCATAACAAATGAAAATCTCACAAAGATAACAGACTACAGCGACAGATCGACCTGTGTACTTTTCGGCGACGGTGCTGCGGCTATCGTCCTTGAAAAGCGTGAGGATACAGTATATTCAAGCTTTATGGGTGCAGACGGCACAGGAGCAAAATATCTTTTCGCACGTTCGATACCGCCGGCAAATGCCTTTATGACTGGCGGCGGAAAAGTTGACGACGAATTTCCCGAAAGCAATTCTCACTATCTCTATCAGGACGGCCGTGAGGTATATAAATTCGCTGTAAAAGCGCTCCCGAACGCTTTAGAGCGTGCAGCCGGAAAGATAGACTTTGATATAAACGAGCTTTCTGCTGTTATCCCACATCAGGCAAACAGAAGAATAA
>CADBQZ010000014.1 GCA_902796865.1 uncultured Ruminococcus sp.
AATTTCCGGCTTTCAAAAAAAGATCCGCAGACACATAAGCTTGATGATATGCTGCATGATCTTGCCTGCAAGGCGGCTATAAAAGCAAATGATAAAAATTCTGTGTCAGAGCTTCAGGCACTTGCAGAAAATGTGATAAATGACGAGCGTATACGGCATTGTCCGCACGGAAGACCGGTCATGTTCCTGCTTTCAAGGCGTGATATAGAAAAGCAGTTCAAGAGGATAGTTTAAAATGGATAAAATAAAGCTTGTCGCTGTTGTGGGGCCTACCGCTTCGGGAAAGACCGCACTTGGAGTTGAGATAGCAAAGGAATTTAACGGTGAGGTAGTATCGGCCGATTCTATGCAGATATACAAAGGTCTTGATATAGCTACTGCAAAGCCTACAGAAGAGGAAATGCAGGGGATACCTCATCACCTTGTAGGGATACTTGACAGAGACGTTTCATTCAGTGTCGCTGATTATGTAGAGCTTGCGAAAAAAAGCATAGAAGATATTGTAAGCCGCGGCAAGCTTCCGGTGCTCGTAGGCGGTACAGGTCTTTATATATCTTCGCTTTTAGACGGCATTGTTTTTCCTGATATAAAGTCAGACGAAAATGTACGAAAAAGGATACAAAAAGAAATAGATGAGTACGGAGCTGAGGTAGTATTTGAAAAGCTTAAAGCGGCAGACCCGGAAACCGCAGCAGAGCTTCATCCGAACAATAAGGTAAGAGTGATAAGAGCGCTTGAAGTCTATGAGCTTACCGGAAGAAAATTAAGCGAATATAAGGATGAAAGCATAAAGTATCCGTCGCCTTATGATGCGGTCATAATAGGCATCGGAGCATATGACCGCAGCAAGCTGTACGACAGGATAAATATGCGGGTTGATAAGATGCTCGAAAACGGGCTTATAGATGAAGCAAAGGAAGTCTTTTTGGCAGGCGGCATGAAAACATCGGCAAATGCGATAGGTTATAAGGAACTTATACCGTATTTTGAAAATAAGTCAGACCTTAATACCTGTATAGAAAAAATAAAGCAGGAAACACGCCGATATGCAAAGAGACAGCTCACTTGGTTTAGAAAAAATGCAAAAATTCAATGGATTATGTTAGAGGAATTGGACAATAGGGAGAAAATTCATGATTATTGCAGGAAAATTATAGCCAAGCAGATAACTTTGTGATATAATATAAAATAAGTATTTTTATAGGTGATAATGTGCCTTTTTTCAGAAAAAGAACAGATCGCCTGTCGAAATATATATAACGGACAAATGTCCAAAGAAAACAACAAGACGTATCCTATAAGAAAGGATACAGGGAGACAAAAAACGATCAAGGGGTGTAATAATGAACAGAGCACTAAATCTACAGGACGTATTCTTGAATCAGGCAAGAAAAGATAAAATACCTGTTACATTTATTCTTGTGAATGGCTTTCAGTTCAAGGGAACTGTAAGAGGATTTGACAACTATGTGGTGATAATAGACTGTGAAGGCAAGCAGAATCTTGTTTACAAACACGCTATATCAACTATCGTTCCGATAAAGCCGATACCGATACTTGATTCTTCGGAAAGATCGGAAGCTATTCAGTAAGGAAAGTGAAAGAATGAATTCATTCACAATAAGGCTTTTAAGCGTACTGCTGCTGGTCGGTATATCTACCTCGCTGTTTTCGATAGTATATCATATGAACAATGAGAACTATAAAACAGAAACGGCGATCTTTTCAAGAGAAAATGATGCAGTATCCTTCAAGGCTGTATATGTCCGTGATGAAGAGATATTAAACTACAGCGGCGCCGGAGTTGTTTCATACACTGTGCCGGACGGCGGAAAGTTAGCAAACGGCTCGGTCATAGCCGAGATATATGCGGACGGTTCGCAGATAGATGTAAAGCAGAGGATAGATAAGCTCCAGAGCGATCTTGAGCTTATAAAGAAGATACAGAATCCCGGAACAGCAGAATCTGCACAGCCTGGCAGTATATCAGCACTTATAAATGAAAAATACCGGAGCGTTATAGATGCTCGTGAAAAGGGAAAGATAGGCGACATATCGGATGATGCCGATGAGCTTGTCGTACTCATGAGCACATATCAGATGATGACGGATGAAACGGTCGATCTTACAAAGCGTATGAATGATATAAAGACAGAACTTCAGAAGCTTCAGGCATCGGAAATGGTGCCTATGGATACGATAGTTTCGGACAAATCGGCTTATTTTGTAAGTTATGCTGACGGATATGAAGATACATTTGCGGCGGATAAACTGGGAGATATAACACCCGAGCTTATAGAAAAAGTTGAAGATTCAGAGAAAAGCAGCGAAAAAGGCGTTATAGGAAAGCTTATAAAAAGCTGTGACTGGTATGTTGTAGGTGTTATCGACAATAAAGAAAGACAGTTTGCAGCCGAAGAAGATGTAAAGCTCAAATTCCAGTCTACATCTGAGATGATAGATGGTACTGTGCAGGAAATAAGAGGTACAGATACGCCCGGAAAAGATATCGTTATAGTCAAGTGTGACGAGATAACTTATGATCTTGTTCAGCACAGGACAGAACGTGTCGAAATGATAAAGGGTGAGTACGAAGGTATAAAGGTCCCGAGAAAGGCTATAAGGTTCAAAGACATAGAAGAAAAGAAGGTCGATGAAAAGACCGGAGAAGAAACTGTCACGACCGTAAACAGCAAGGGCGTTTATATAAAACTCGGAGAGCAGATAAGCTTTAAGAGGGTAGATGTTGTATATGAAGGAGATAATTTCGTACTTTCGGCGATAAATGCCGGAAGCGATTATGTTTCCATGTACGATGATGTTGTAGTGGAAGGTGTTGATGCAGATGGAAACGGCGTTTAGCTATATTGATGAAAACTACAAGCGCATATCTTACGAGGTAGGCGAAGCGTGTGCAAAATACAGAAAGCCCGGTGAAAAGGTCGATATTATGGCTGTCACCAAAACGGTAGACCCGCTTGCTGTAAACCATGCAGTAGGTCTTGGGATAGAGCTTCTCGGCGAGAACCGTGTACAGGAATATCTTTCTAAAAAGGAAGCATACAGCAAAAATGCACAGGTACAGTTTATCGGACATCTTCAGACTAACAAGGTAAAATATATAATCGACAGCGTATCTTTGATACAATCGGTAGACAGCGTAAAGCTTGCTTCCGAGATAGACAGACAGGCTGAAAAGGTCGGAAAGGTCTGTGATGTGCTGGTCGAAGTAAACATCGGCAATGAGGAGTCGAAGAGCGGGGTTGATAAAAACTCTCTCGAACAGCTTCTTTTTGATATATCAGAGATGAAAAACATAAAGGTCTGCGGACTTATGGCTATACCGCCGGCAGAAGGCTCGGAGAGGTTTTTAGCGGAGATGCAGCAGATATTTTATGATATCTCAGAGAAAAAAACAGAGAATATAAACATGGATATACTTTCAATGGGTATGTCCGGAGACTATGTTCAGGCGATAAAATACGGTTCAACGCTCGTTCGTATAGGACGCGGACTTTTCGGACCGAGAAATTACCGCTGAAACAAAAGAAGGAACAGAAATTAAAAGCCGGTCAGGGTGATGACGGGTTTTAAGAAAGCTGTTATTTAAGCAGTGAAAGATAGGAGAGCAAGTATAATGGATCTTTTTAAGAACATCAAGGACTTTTTTGTGCCGCCGGAGGATATGGACGACGATCAGTATGATGAAATGTCATACAATAAGCCGGAACAGGATCCCCGTGAGCTTCACAGCTCTTCACCGAGCGGAGGTTATTCGGGAAGCTACGGCAGCAGCAGAGATGAGTATGACAACAGCAGAAGTGCACGTGCTCAGAGATTTGAGACAGAAGAACAGAGAAGAGGTAATAAGGTAGTGAATATTCAGGCTACAGCACAGCTTCAGGTAGTACTCGTAAAGCCGGAGGTATTTACCGATGCAAAGCAGATAGCAGATCATCTTATCGCCAAGAAGACTGTTGTATTGAATCTTGAGACAGCATCGGCAGACACCAAGAGAAGGATCATAGACTTTCTTGTAGGCGTTGCATATGCAAACGGCGGAAGCTTAAAGCCTGTTGCCAACATGACATATATCATAACTCCTTACAATGTCGGATTCATAGGTGAAGACCTTGTGGGGGAGCTTGAAAACAACGGAGTGATAATCTAAAATATGAGTGACTTTGCATCTTCATCGGAGGACAAGCTGTTTTATTCGAGGATAGATGACATGATAAGGCTTTCGGACAAAAAAGGAGCTGTATATTCTTCTTTTTTGAACGAAAAGGAATGTGCCAATGCTCAAAGACGGTTAGAAAACTTTGGCTGTAAAAATTTTCGTTTTTACGGAGTATTTAATGATCCGGCAAGAAAAATGCTTTGCGTATATCGTGAGTATTTCGAGCCTTGCGATGATGATTTCCCGATAGATTGTCTGACCTTTGTATTTAAAAACGAAGGAAAGCTTTCACATCGTGATTTTTTAGGAGCATTAATGGCGCTTGGCATAAAGCGTGAAACTGTCGGCGATATAGTTATAGAAGGCACAACAGCACAGATAGCAGTTTGTCGTGCGGTGAAGAATGTTATAGTAAACGATATAAAAAAGATAGGCTCTGAAGGGGTCAAATATAAGGAAGACTTTGGTGGGATACTTGAAAAAAGGCAGGATTTCAAAGAGATAGACGGTACTGTACAGTCGATGCGGCTAGATGCAGTCGCAGGGCTTGCTTTGGGATTGAGCCGTACAAAAACGGCTGCTCTTATAAAGTCGGCAGGGGCAGAGGTGAACTTTGTCCTTAGAAATGACTGTTCATTTATACTGTCTGAGCAGGATGTGTTTTCGATAAGAGGATTTGGAAAGTTTATCGTTGCCGAAAATTCAGGTATCACAAAAAAAGGCAGGATACACATTAAAGTGTTGAAATATTGTTAAGAGGTGAGTTGCGTTGATCAGTGCAAGCGACATCAGGGAAAGAAAATTTGAAAAAGCCGCTTTCGGTTATAAGCAGGAGGATATCGACGATTTCCTCGATGAGCTTATCCGTGAGCTTGAAGAAATGGATGCGGAAAGAGAAGACCTTCACAGCAAGATACAGATACTTGCAGACAAGGTCAGAGAATACCGTCAGGATGAAGATGCTTTGAAGGACGCTCTTTTAGG
>CADBQZ010000015.1 GCA_902796865.1 uncultured Ruminococcus sp.
TCCAAAACAACTGATAAATTATTGAGTGCGATCGGTATATCCGACACTGATGATACGATAATAAGACTGAAAAGCTGGAATATTTCTAAGGAATCAGAAAACATTTCACAGATACCCGGTGTACTCGACCAACTATTTGAATATGAAGCATCATCTTTCCGAGTGGGCCTTCGGGTTTTCTTGTCTGACTAAAAAATTTTTTCATAAGCCCCATGTTTATAAATCTCCTGTAAATTTATATGTTATACAATTTCATATTAATGTTTTAGGGTTTTTGATTGTCTTAATGACTCTTTGCTTTTTTAACAAATAATACCTTATTTATTTTTTGCCAAACAGTCTTTTTTTCTCATATGGCTCACAGCTTACATCTATGACCCTATACCCTGTGCCGTCAAGTGCGTTAGCTATCATTGCCTCTGACAGTTCATTTTCGCTTATGATGACGGTTTCACTCTTTTTATGCGATGAGCTTACTTTTTTCACGGGTATCTTTGTACGGATCGAATCATTGACATGAGATTCGCACATTCCGCACATCATACCGTCTATTTTTACTGTTGTCTTATACATAGTTTTTTGATTCCTTTCAGTTTATTTCATTGTAGTTAGCATATACTAACCAAATATATTATACTACTTTCGATTTTCTATGTCAATACTTTATTTTTGTTGTACGCACAAATCGGAATAATATGGTTCTTTATATAATGATAGACATATATACTATAAATGATACGATTATTTGACAAGATTCTGTTTTGAAGGACATTTCTTTTTATGTGTCGAAAAAATGAAAAAAAAGACTTGAAATGCAATGTAAAATGTGTTATAAAGTAAAAGAATATTATTACAGAACGGTGACAAAAAGGTGTTCTTAACGGGCACGAGCAAAAAAATGAAAAAATTTTTTTTTGCTGCACCCAAACATTCAGAAATAGGGTATTACTTATGAAAGCGGAAGAAATAGTAAAGAAATACAGCGATATGATCTACGGCGTAGCGGTAAGATACGTTCGCAACAAAGCAGATGCAGAGGATGTTTACTCGGAGGTCTTTTACAGATATTTCCGGAGACAGCGCACGTTCGATAACGAAGAGCACAGAAAGGCATGGCTTCTTCGTGTGACGGTCAACTGTTCAAAGGAACTATTGATAAACAGAGACTATCACGAGGAGATAAACGATGATATGTTCGGAAGCACAGAGATCACGGGTACGACCGGAACTAAGCTCGAAGATATCATGGCTCTGAGAGAAGCTTTGAAGGGAATAAAAGAAGAATATCGTGAAATAATCGAACTTTATTATTTCATGGAGCTTACAGTCGGTGAAATTGCACAGATGCTTCAGAAATCTGTGAACACCGTTAAATCACAGCTGCGCAGAGGCAGAGAAGAACTCAAACAAATTCTTTCATGAGAAAGGGGGCTTATAGATGGAAGATGCAAGATTAGATGATGCCTTTGCGGGATTGGCAAAGTTCAGACCGAGGATACCAACAAAACTTTTGAATGAAATGGTATATACGGTCAATAAGCTTGATGCCGAACGAGAAAGGCGTATGGGTGCAGCTAAACCGGAGCTTAAACCGCAAATGAAAAAACAGGCAGCGCAGAAACAGCACTTGCCGGAACGAAAACCACCCGGAATGAAAATGTAAAACGGAGGATATTTTACAAACGAAATAAATCATCAGTTTATAAAAGCAGATGATCTTATTAAATCAAAACAAATTTTGGAGGTAAATCAAATGAAAACATTAGCTAAAACAACATTAGGAAGAAAAGTTCTTTCACTCAAGACAGGTATCTCACTTGCAACGACACTTGTTATGACACAGATCTTTATGCTCAGCGCATCAGCTGCAAACAATAATCTTGATAAGGTAACAAAGCCTATAGAAGGACTTTTAAAGAGCATTTTAAACGTAGCACTTCCTCTCGTAGGTGCAGCAGGTGCTGTATTCTGTGTATTCTTAGGCGTTAAATTTGCAAAGGCAGAAGAACCTCAGGAACGTGAAAAGGCAAAGCAGCACTTAAAGAATGCTATAATCGGTTTCGTACTTATATTCGTACTTATAGTAGCACTTAGAATTTCACTTCCTATCCTTACAGACTGGATGAATGATGCAGCTCCTGCAACATCAAGCTCAGCATCGTGATAAAAACAGATAGGGTGATTAGATGAAAAAATCATTCTCGAAAAAGAGAAAAAATATATTTACGGTTCTTACAGCTTTGTCCCTTGCAGTGCAGGGGACACTGCTGCAAGGCGTTACCGTAACTGCCGAGGACGGTACTGAACCTTCTACGGAAGCGGTAGAAGAAAATGCCGATCCTATCAAGGAAGTTGGCGGTGATAAGGAAGAATCTGCTGATATACTTAGCGACTGCTTCGGAGAAGTACTTATGTACCGCTGGGAACGTGTGGATCAAACCAATTATCCTACTGATGATGAATGGTATCCGTCGCTTTTGTTCATGGGTGCAGATAATTTTTTTTATGTAAGCGCTGTCTCACCCGATTCGATAAGACTAGGCTATAATGCCGGAACGATACCCGGCGCACAGCGTTTTAGTGAAAAAGATAATCCTTTTTATAAGGACAGTGACGTTGATGAGGAAAACAGTCAGTTTTTGAAAATCAAAGATAACGCATGGCATTACAACGACTCTCAAATCAATCTTTCTAAAAATGTTTTTTATACAAGCAACAGCCGTGATTGCATATATCTTAAATATTCCGGAAGAAACGAAAACAACAGCAACAACGGTCTTGACAATATCTATTCGCCAAGATACGCTATGAGGCTTTCCGATGGCAACAACAATATGAGCACAGGCTATTCTTATGTAAGAGGTATAAACGGTGATGGCGGTTCAAGGATGCTTATAGATCAGAATCAGACCGGAACATGGGTCTTTCAATCTAAAAACCTTAATAACAACAGGGGAGTCGGATTCAGAATATTCGATGATATTGCATGGCATTATGACCCGGATTTTGAGTTCAGCTATTCAGGATATATCGCTTGTCAGGATGGTTCATGGAATTGGAATGACTGTGCTGTATGGTATAAAGGAAAGAAACTGCGTTTTTCTTGTATAAAAGGTAATACTACTGTAAAAAAAGGGCAGATCCTTTCGATAAGCGCAAGTGATTACGTTGCATCAGACGGCAGAGAAGAAAGCGCCGAAGGTGTTATTTTACAGCCGGGAGAAAAGATCACTGTCGAAAAGGGCGGTATACTTAGTATAAGCGGAACATTTATAAACAATGGTACTATCGAAAATAACGGCGGTACGATCCTTGTAAAGGAAGGTGGTTCCATAACTCCGTTCTTGCAGGGAAGCGGCGCAGTAACAAAGGGCTGCGGTGCTATAAAATGCAATGGCGGCGATATAATTATACAGCAGGGCGGTTCTGTTTATGCCGGATTAAATGATGATAAAGGCGTTAAAGTTCCGTTCTATCTGGATAACAGCTCTACACTTATAAATATGGGTCTTCTTGTTTACGGAAGTATGCGTCTTGGAAATGCGGCTCGTGTTGAACTTTATGAAACAGCGAAAACATATGGTTCATACTATTCATATAAAGGTGAGAAAAAATCATATACTGTCGATGCAAGTACTTCGATAGCCGATGTTAAGAAGCAGATTGCTTCCAAAGGCGGTATAATGATAGAGAATGGACTTTATCCGCAGGCCGAAGACAAGAAAACATACTATTATTATGATGCTTCCAACGTAGAGATCGCAGAGGATATGTACAAATTCAATGATGATGCGTTTTTGAAGGGTGATACTTCAAAGGTCAAATATCTGACACAGCAACAGAATGATATTGGAATGTACTTAGCCGATAATAATAAAAATGCGCCTCATGTGCTTGTAGCTAAAGGATATGAAAGTAATTTCAATGATCCCTGCAGATCGGCTTCCTTAAAAATGGAGACACTTAAACTATGAAAAATTTTTTAAAGAATATTTCATATAAAAAACTTGCAATAATAATCACGATCTCGATCTTCGTTGATGTTTTATGCGGCTGGGGCATAAGAGAGCTTTTGGCGTATGTTTTGACTATCGGCAAGAAAGACGCTGAATTTGTGCTCAATTTCAATTGGCTGATCGAGCCTAAAACCTGGCTCATGGGATTGCTTGTTGTTATAGGCGGCGGAATAGTCTGGCTCTTTTCAGGCAATAACATGGATAAAATTTTTGGAACGGGAAAGGGACTTCTCGGAAAAAAAGGAAAGGTCGATATTGTCGAAGGCTCACTTGAAAACAGCCGTTTTCTTACTGATAACGAGCGTGATAAATATTTCCCGGAACATGATTACAATGATCTCGGTGAAGTCTCAAAGGATGGTATCCCGGTTCGTGCGGTGCTTGATAAAAAAGAGCATTTACAGATAAACTTTCTTCCAGGTGCACACAGTCTTATCATAGGTGCTACAGGTTCAGGTAAAACTACCACATTCATCAATCCTATGATACAGCTTCTTGGTGCATCTAACGCAGGAAGTTCAATGATAATGACTGACCCTAAGGGCGAACTTTTTTCTTTGCACTCGCAGTTTTTAAAAGAACGTGGATACAACGTTTTGCTTCTTGACCTTCGTGATACTTACTCATCAAGCCGCTGGAATCCTTTAGGCGATATATGGGATATGTATCAGCAGTATGCTACAGCGGGAAAGGGTATTATCGCTCATACAGATAGTATGTCCGATTATCCTGAACTTGAAAAGCTTGACGGTGATGCTGCGGACGGTGCGACATGGTTTGAATGGCGAGGAAGAGCTTATGCTGATCCTAGTCATTGTCAGGATGATGTTGCTGTTACCCGTCAGCAGATATATGATGAAATGTATGAGGATCTTAATGACCTTGTATCAGTAATATGTCCTGTTGAAAATGAAAAAGACCCTGTTTGGGAAAAGGGCGCACGTTCTATTATAATGTCTACTTGTCTTGCTATGCTTGAAGACTCTGAAGACGAGAGACTTGGAATGACAAAGGAAAAATTTAATTTCTTTAACATTAATAAAGCTCTTACAAACAGTGAAAATGAGTTTGCGGCATTGAAAGACTACTTTAACGGAAGAAGCAAGCTTTCACAGGCGTATACTCTTTCAAGACAGGTTATGTCGGCGGCTGATACGACACTTTCATCGTATATGTCTATCACATTCGATAAGCTCAATATGTTCAACGACCGTGGTCTTTGCGGACTTACAAGTGCTACAGATGTTGATGCAGCAGGTTTTGCTGAACGACCGACAGCACTGTTTATGAAGATACCGGACGAAAAGGATACACGTCACGGACTTGCAGCTGTGTTTATACTTTGTATGTATAAGGCGCTTATCAAGGTAGCTTCTGCAAGAGAAGATCTTTCGCTTCCGAGAAACGTTTACTTTATTCTTGATGAGTTCGGTAATATGCCGAAGATCGAAAAATTCGATAAGATGATAACGGTTGGACGTTCAAGAAATATCTGGTTCAACATGGTCGTACAGTCGTACTCACAGCTTTCAAATGTATACGGCAATGAAGTTGCTGATATTGTAAAGAGTAACTGTGGTATGAAAATGTTTATCGGTTCAAATGATATCGGAACCTGTGAAGAATTCTCGAAGCTTTGCGGTAATATGACGGTTCGTACAACAAGTACGTCAGCAAGCATAGGAAGTAAGGAAGGCGATATAAACCTTTCATCTCAAACACAGGTAAGACCGCTTATCTATCCGTCTGAACTGCAAATGCTCAACAATAAAGAATCTACGGGTAATGCTATCATAGTAACATTTGGTAATTATCCGCTCAGAACTAAATACACACCGAGTTATCTTTGTCCTTATTATAAAATGGGAACTATGGACATGGGTGAGCTTCGTTCACATATGTTCAGGGCTGACGAGGTGTATTACGATCTCGAAGAGAGAAATGACATTGTATTGGGAAATTACAGAGAGGAGAACTAGGGGTAATGGTTTTTGCTAAGCTGCTTGCTGTTCCAATGTCCGTTATGGTCGGAACAGGAACATACACGGCAAGTATAGATATGGATTACGAGGGCGCTGTAGATATAGTTACAGGTCAGCCGGTAAGTGAAGATGAAGATAACAGTGAGCAGCAGACTATTACTCTTTCTGATGGAAGCGTATATGACAGGCTTTCTCACACATTTAATTATCCGATCTCCAGTGAATCGGGTGTTGTAAAGTCATCTGTCGCAGGCGGAATGGTGACTGTTGATGAGGTGAGTCTGGAGACCGAAGATGATGTATCGCTCAGAGTATACAGAAACGGTGAAGCGCTTGACAGCAAAAAAGCATATGAAATAGAAGAACAGGGAAATTATTCTGTTGTCGTAAGTGAAGAAGGAGCTGAACATCAGCTTTTTGAGTTTACGATAATACCTAAAAAGACAGGTGCCCTTACTGCATACAATCTTCCTAACGGATTCATTTTGAATACATATAGTATATCCGGAGAACCGCAGCTTTTAGGTGACAGAAAAAGCGCAGAACTTAAGGAAGACGGAAAATATGAGATATCTTACAGATGTGTAGCAACAGGGATAGATTATAATTTAAATATAACTGTAGATCATACACCTCCTAAAATCAGTCTGGATGGTGTTAAAGATGGTGCAGCAAGGGGAGCTGTTAAGCTTATTGGCGTTAGTGAAGATGATACAGTCACAGTAATATATGAAGATTCTGAAACGAAATATCCTAAAGACGGTGAATTTACCGCTCCGGGTAAATATGTTGTAAAAGTGACTGATGATGCCGGAAATGAAGTTGTAGAAGAATTTGAGATAAAAATGTATCTTAATTATCAAGGTATTTTATTTGGAGTACTTACAATTGCGGTAATTGCTGCGGCAGCTGTGTATTTGTATGTTATGAGAAAGAGATTGAAGGTGAGATAGAGTGTTCGGGGATATTATCAAGGATGGCGTTCAATGGATTCTTGAAAATACAATATATAAATTGTTGTATGGCCTTGAAAGGATCTTGTGCATATTCATAGGATATATGCAGGGACTTTTTGATATTTTTACAGGTGTTGCAACAGTAACTTACAATAAAGATCCGGATGCGTATCTTATAAATGTCTTTTTCGGAAATTCAGCCATCTCAGGTATCTATTGGGGTATGGCAGCGATAGGTGTTCTGCTGAGTTTTGTTTTCGCTGTTATTGCGGTTATAAGAAAACTGTTTGACATTGATGATAAAGTGCAGGCTTCCTTCGGAAGGATACTCCGTACACTATTAAAGAGTGTGCTTATAATACTTAGTCTGAATGTCGCTATGACAGTTGTTCTTACATTTACAAATGAACTTATGGGTTCAGTTAACAGTGTATTTGATAAAAGCAAAGATATAGTCAATGGCAGCCCGCATATCGAATTCTCGAATGAACAGTACGCTGCAATGTCGAGAGTACTTAACACTGTCGGAAACTATTCTCTTAATCCGTCGCATAATAACAGGTATAATATCAATGCCTGCTATAATGAAATAAGGAGTGATCTTGGATACCTTGACAGTACCGGTATGTTCAAATATGATTATCTTGAACCGGAAAGTGATGGTAAAACACCAGAGCAGACATGGCAGTCAGCATTGCAGGAGCTTGTAATGGCTGCTGATTATAACAAAGAAATACCGTTAGATGTATATAATGAAGGTATTGCAAATGCGGTCATTAACTGTATGGATGAGCTGAGAAATGATTCTAGCTTCCATGCTCTTGAATCTTTCGACAGAAAGACATCATACAATAAAAAGAATCTTGATCTTGGACGAGTGCTGTTTGTCATAGGTACTATGGGCATTGGTGACGATGCAGCAGCAAGAAATGACAGTTTCAACAAATCACCGGATATTTACGATAATCTGCGTAAGCCTTATCTCATAGGAACAAAGGATGCGTATAATCTTAATGTTGTAAACAAAGATTTCAGCATTTCTCCTACAAAGACGAATTATCTTGTAGTTTATATAGCCGGCACTACACTTTTAGGTATAATGGCAATTATAATCCTCAATTGTATAGTTCGTATTTTCAACCTTATGTTTATGTATATCATTGCACCGCCTATCATAGCGGTATCACCGCTCGATGACGGCGGAAAATTCAAGCAGTGGCTTACGGCGTTTATAGTTCAGGCATTTTCGGTATTTGCAACAGTTATTTCAATGAGACTGTTCCTGATATTTGTGCCTATAATAATAAGTCCTGATCTTAAGCTTTCAAGCAATCCGGTAATAGATATACTCGGTAAGATACTTATGGTCGTTGCAGCAGCTCAGGCTGTATTAAAGGCTAACGGACTTCTTACAGGTATCCTTGCAGATCAGGCAGGAATGCAGTCTCTCTATGCAGGCGATATGCAGAATTATGCTAAGAACAGTAAGATCGGCAGAGCTGCACTTGGACTTAAAGATGCTATTGATTCGATTCCAACAAAGTCATTATCGGCTCTTTGGGGCAAGATGACCGGAGGCGGAAAAGATGGTTCAGGTGGCGGCGGTAACTCAGCGCTTCCGGATAACCAGTCCGGCAGCGGTCAAGGCTCGGGCGGCGGTGAACTTCCAGGAAATCAGTCGAATGGTGAAGGAGCAGAAGGCGGCGAACTTCCAGGAAATCAGTCGAATGGCGAAGGATCAGAAGGCGGCGGCGAACTTCCAGGAAATCAGTCAAATGGTGACGGAGCTGGAAGCGGCGGCTCAGGCGGCAATTTAAAGCAACCGCCACCAATGAGAGCACCAATGGCAAGTAAATCAATGGCAGAAGCACAGAAGCTTGCAGAAAAACATGGCTTTGGTGATCTTTTCAATCCTGAAAAAGCTATGGAACAATACCGTAATAGTCCTAGGTTTAGTAATGATATGAAACAGGCAAAACAGGCTTATGACAATATGAACCAGGCGTTCGGAGGAGGTTCACGTCGGTCGGCAGGTCAACCGGGTGCAAAGAAGGCATCTGATGCTACTATCAAGAATCTATTTGGCCAGCAGGGTCTTGACTATATGAAGAAGAATGGTCAGGCAGGCGGCGGAGTTCCTAAGAAAGAGAATATTGGCGGTGCTCTCGGCAGAGGTGCAGCAGCAGGTGCGAAAAAGGCATCTGATGCGACTATCAAGAATCTCTTTGGACAGCAAGGTCTTGACTATATGAAGAAGAACGGTCAGGCAGGCGGCGACGATGGAAATTCCGACAGTCAGCCATTGCCGCCGAATGAAAGTGCAAACGGCAGACAGAATGCTTCACAGGGAAATGCTAAAAATAAGGACGGTTCATTCAATAATGATATTCAGAAGCCGGGTGCTGACGGTGGCGAGCAGAACATCGCAAATGATATGAATATGGACGATCAGCCGCTTCCGGGCAATGAAGCGCAGCCATTAAACGATAATGCAGATGTGATGGATAATATGGATGGTCAGCCGCTTCCGGAAAATGAAGCGCAGCCACTAAACGATAATGTGGAGGCAATGGATAATAATGTAAACGATCAGCCATTGCCTATGAACGAAAATGCTGGCGGTGCTCAGAATGCTTCACAGGGAAATGCTAGAAATAAAGACGGTTCGTTCAATAATGATATGTGGAGCTTTATGGGTGTTCAGAAGCCGGCTGATGAAGGCGGCGAACAGAATAACGCTAACAATATGAACGATCAGCCGCTTCCGGGCAATGAAGCACGTCCTGTAAATGGTGCTCCTAAGTCTCAGAATGCAAACGGCAACAGAGCATCTGACGCAACTATCAAGAATCTTTTCGGTCAGAGAGGACTGGATATGATGCATCAGAGAGAAAATGCCGGCAGACAGGGCGCAGCAGGAAATGTTCAGAAACCAAAATCAAATAATAATGGCGGCAAAAAGTTTACAGCCGAACAGAGAAGACATATGTTTGGACCTGAGCCTGATCAGGGAGTGAATAACAACGGTGAGGAACGTCTTCCCAACAAAGAAGAATAAATTATCAGAATCAAATGAAAGGGGGCAGGATAAATGAGATTGATACCCGGAAAAACGAAAGTAAAAATTGAATTATTCAAGGGTATTACGATAGGTGATATAATAGTCGGTATCGTAGTTCTAGGTCTTGTTACTCTGCTTATCCTGTCAACTTTTCCAGGAAAGGTATATATTGCATCAGCGGTTGGTGCGATAGGTATATTTTTAGTATTAAGAATAGATAAGCTTCCGACTTACAGACTTGTGCTTAATTTCTTAAAATATCTTTCTTATCCTAAATATTATTGGAGAATGTTTTCAGATGAGCATCTGCTTAAAAAGAATGAGGAAAATACTCCGGGAGAACAATGGAATGAGATGTTTTCTGATGATATAGAATCTGAGGAAGATCTTTCACTGCGTGATAATATTGAAAAAATCATTTCAGAGCAGGCGGAAAAAAAGGAAGAAGATAAAATACTAAAAAGTGACGAAGCTACAGCTGAGGAGAAAGAAGCTGTTATAAAGTCACGAAAAGTTAAGAAAGAGAAAAAGGAAAAAAAGAAAGCTGATAAAAAGGATTCAAGTAAAAAAGAAAAGGCGATCGAGGATATAGTTCCGTTTACAGGCATCTCTGATGGATTTATTGAATACGGCGGAGAGTACTATGGTACTGTAATAGAGATCGACCCTGTTGAATTCAGATTTTTCAGCCAATACCGCAGAAATAATGCTATTGAAAATTGCTTCGGAAAAGCGCTTCGCTCTTTGAGAAGCGGTTATGCAGCAAATATTATAAAGATAGAACGTCCGGTACTCTATAATGATTATCTTGACAAAGAATATGATAAGCTTGATGAATTGAAGGCATCATATGAAAAGGGTCTTTTTAATGAAGAAGAACTGAAAAGCCGTGTTGAGATACAGTACGAGCGTATAAACGAGATGCGTAAGATATGCTTTGAACAGAAAGTCATACAGCCGTTTTATTATGTAACGCTTTTCAACAGTGATAAAAAACAGCTTAATATAGATACCAAATCGGCACTTACTTTCTTAAAGCAGGCTGAGCTTACAGTAAGGAGACTTACAAGCGACCGTGACATTGCGATATTCTTAAAATACACAAACTATCTTGATTTTGACGAATGGGATGCAGATAAGATAGACCCAAAGGATTATGTAAAGTGGGCAATGCCGGAAACGGTATCATTCACATCAAAGACAGTTACGATAAACAAGATAGTTACACATGAGATGTGTGTTGTCGGATATCCGTTCTATGTCGGAGATTCATGGATAGCAGGTGTTATGTCTATACCTGGAACAAAGGTAGTTGTAAAAGTAACGCCTATGGAACGAGGAAAATCTATCAGAGCTATAGACCGTTCGCTTCAGGAATTAAGAGGACAGTACCGTACAACGGGAGTAGATTCCAAGAGACTTGAAATAGAATCTCATATCGAGACACTGAGCAGACTTCTTATCACCTTACAGCAGTAAAATGAAGTTTTGCTTACTGTTAATATCTACATTACCATTTATGATTCTGTAAGAACAGCAGAAGGCATAAACAGTGATGCTGTTAAGAATACCAATCTGCCTAATGTAGCTGATATGAAAAAGACAGTACGCCGCAGCTGGCAGGAGACCGGCATGAAGCTGAACCAAATGGATTTTGCACAGGTCGAAGGTTTTATAGGTTCGCAGGTATCAGCATATGACCCGATGCTCAAAGACGGACGTGGAATGCCGACAAATACTATTGCAGGAATGTTCCCATGGATATATGCCCGTGTTTCGGATAAGGGCGGTGTAAGACTTGGAGCAAATGACGGAGTGCCTGTATTTATCGACTTTTTCAGACGTGATTCTGAAAGAATAAATTCAAACATGGTAATAATCGGTAAATCTGGTTCAGGTAAATCTTACGGTACCAAGTCGCTGCTTACCAATATGGCATCTGAGGATACAAAAATATTCATTCTCGACCCGGAAAATGAATATAGTGAGCTTGCTCATAATCTCCACGGTAAGATAATAAATGTTGGTAATGCTAAATACGGAAGACTTAATCCGTTCCAGGTAATAACCACTCTTGCAGATGATGAAACAGGAGAAGATTCTCTTGGCGGAAGTTTTTCAGCGCATCTGCAGTTCCTTGAGGAATTTTTTCATCAGATACTTCCTGATGTTGATAAGGAAGCTTTAGAATATCTCAATTCACTTGTAGAGAGACTTTATCTTAATTTCAATATCAGTACAGAAACAGATCTTTCGGCATTGTCACCGGAGGATTATCCGATATTTGATGACCTTTATGATATAGTACTTGAGGATTTCCAGAGAACAAATAACGAGTATCTAAGAAACATTCTGCAAACGCTTATGAATTATGTTTCAAAGTTTGCGGGTGACGGAAGAAATGCAAGTATATGGAATGGTCCGTCGTCTATTACGACAGATGAGAATTTCACAGTTTTCAATTTCCAGTCGCTTCTGGCAAACCGAAATTCCACAATAGCTAATGCACAGATGCTTCTGGTACTGAAATACATTGATAATGAGATAATCAAAAACAGAGACTACAATATAAAATACGGACTTAACCGAAAGATCATTGTAGTCATAGATGAGGCACACGTTTTTATTGATACAAAATTCCCTGTAGCACTTGACTTTATGTTCCAATTGGCTAAACGTATCAGAAAATATAATGGTATGCAGATAGTTATAACACAGAACATAAAAGACTTTGTCGGCAGTGAAGAAATCGCAAGAAAGTCCACAGCAATTATAAACGCTTGTCAGTACAGCTTTATATTTGGTCTTTCACCTAATGATATGGACGATCTTTGCAAGCTTTATGAGAAAGCTGGCGGTATCAATGAAACAGAACAGGAGCAGATACTTACTGCACCGAGAGGTATGGCATTTACTGTAATGAGTCCTACAAGCAGATCGTCATTCAAGATAGAAGTTCCGAAAATAATGGTCGATATGTTTGAAAAGCCTGATTATGAAAGCAGATACTTTTCAAATGAAGAAGGCGATGCAAATTGGGAAGATTTCATTGCAGACAGCAGAGAACTTCATGACTATCATCTTGCCGAGCGTCTTATTGAGGACAATGCCGAGAGTGATAAACATTCAAAGATTATGGCTTCAGAGCTTACATTTACAGAGATAAGCGAGGAAGAAGCAGAACAGCTGACTGTTTTTGAAGAAGCTAATAATAACAGAAATAGGAATAGAACAACATCTGCGGCAAGTGCTAAAACGACAGATGCGCTTAATAGCAGTGGAATCAATTTTACAGAGATAGCGCCGCCTGAGCTTGAAAAGACAGCAAAGCAGACAGTTCAGGAACAGCCTATCGACATGAATGCCATCATTGCTATGGTTCGCAAAGAAGTCGAACTTGAAATGGAAAAGAAGCTGCAGGATATTGCAGTACCGGCTGCTGTTCAGGCGGAAGAACCTAAGATCGGTGTGCCGATCGAAGGTTTGTATCAGCAAAGCAGTGCTGCTGATACCGGAACTGCCGAGGAATACAGCAAAGATGTTCCATATCAGGATAATGAGTATGAGCATGAAGAAGATATATATGAAAGCATTGATTCAGATGAATTGTCAGTACCGGAAATTACAAAGCCGCATGATGAAGATGAATTTATTCTTCCCGGCTTTGAACCGGCTGAAAACATTTCAGAGTCTGAAAGCTCTGATGATGAGTCTTATTCATATGAAAGCGATGATGATAATGACTATGACTATGACACAGAGGACGATGAGAAAGAAGAAAGCGGTTCTGATTCTTCGATGTTTGATGATGACGACAGTGAGGATTTTGAATTGAAATTTGATATTAATGCTATTCTTGATGAGCAGCTGAGCGGTTATGATGAAATGAGCATAACCGAGAGAATGGAAGAGATAGACGTTAAGACTATGGAAGTAAGTTTAGAGGAACTTGCAGAATTTGTTAAACTGCAAAGAAAGAATAGGAGGGCTTAACAATGGATATCAAATTGATAAACCGTGGAACTGAAGGTGAGCTTTTGCTTTCAGGAAGGATAGATGCAGGAAATGCAGATGATTTTGCAGAACTTGTTCTTAAAATAGCTGACAGGTTTAAAGATATAACTTTAAATATGGCAGGATTAAAATATATATCTAGCGCCGGTTTAAGAGGTATTCAAAGACTTTATATGAAAGTTCATTCCAATGGAGGTGAACTTAAAGCAATAAATGTCGGAGAATACATTTTAGAAGTATTTGAACTTACTGGATTTGCGGAGATGTTGAATTTAGCATGAAAACTTTAAACAATTATTTTAAAAAAACGGCATTGCGTTTTATGTCGGCAATACTTGCAACGTCCATGCTTACCTGTACATTTGCCGGAGAGGCTGTTCATGCTGAGCCGGAAACGGAAGCACCTTCTGAAACATCAGCACAGACTATTGACGGAGAGCCGGTCGGAGCCAACGACGGTATAAAGGTCAATGAGAATGGCAGCGAAAAAGATTTTGATACAGATGCTGAGTGGGAAGAAGATGATATAACCGGAAGCGATGAACCGACGATAAAGGTTTCTTCTTCTTCAGCGGAAGTTGTAAGTGCATCAGAAGAAAATCTGTATACTCTTACGATAGCTACAGGTATGCAGGACGGAAGCTCTGTCGAATATATCGTAGTGCGCTATAATGATGCAAACGGCGCTGCACAGTCGAAATATATTTTCCCTAAAACTCATTCACTTCAGGCAAGTTATGATTATGTAAAAGATAAGTATAAAAGTTCAGAAGAAGATAAGCAAAGGGACAATGTGTTAAGTGGTCTGGGTTATGAAAAAAAATCACCGGAAGCGCCTAAAGCCCTTTCGTCATGGTCTATAGATGAGTACCTTTTTACTACTGAATCGGAGATAAGCTCAGTAAACGGAATGGAAGCGTTTATGTCGAACGGTTCATGGACTATACAGGGTATGACCGTAAGCAAGGTCACAGCTATAGACGGCTTCGGAGAATATGGATTTTTCTCCGGAAAGTATTTCTATAATTTCCAGAAGACTCGTATATGTGAATTTTACAGCAAGAAAAACGGAGCGAATACAATACCGGCGAAAGGCGATAACCTTATAAACGTCGGCGGAAGCAATTCTATATATTTCGGACTTCGTTCTGTAAAGGACGATCCGAATAAAGAAAACTGGCCTAAGAGATCTGAATACACATTCCGTATGGATCTGACTGATACTCTTGAAGGCGGTCTTGAGACACTTCTTCGTACTGATCCTTCTGACAGTTCACCGTCATCGGGTCCTATAGCGGAAGATATTGCGGTAGAGCTTGAGTATAAAGATATAAACGGCTGGACACGAAATGTAACACTTCCTGTGCTTCTGTCGGTAATAGGACAGTATTTGTATGACAGGCAAAATAATAAAGACCTCAGTCCTGTCAGAACTATAGGTCTTGCACAGCGTGGAGATACTCTTGCGTTTAACGGATATCTTCCGGATTTTGAATCTCTTATATCTACAAAGATATTTGTTGGTGAGTCGGCAAGAAATGCACTATATGAATCCGGCGGATTCAAGTGGACACGTCAGAATCAAACTGCTTTAGGAAGAAAACTTGATTATGATCCAATTTCGATTTCAGGTGTTTCGATATACAAAGGCAAATGTATAATGTCAAATACACCTGATGGAAAGTCATCTTCAGGTGATATACTTCCAAGTTACAGTTATACTTTTGATTATGAATCAAAAGATCCTATGATGTATTTTACTACGACCAAACAGGATGGAGTAAAGATAAATCCCGGAACGTCAGACAGCTTCAATCTTGAACCTTATAAGAGCGGTTCACCGCTTATCGGAGCGCAGAACAATACCGAGTATATGTTAAGGCTTAAAACTGACGATATAAAGGGAGCGGAGACATCGGGAAATATCAAAGCTAAGATAAATTATCGTAATGTATCAGGTGATAAGCTTTCGACACCTATATATGATGTAAAAAATGAAGTGCTGAATTATCTTGGATACTGGCCTACGTCGGAAGATAATAATGCAAATTTCGGTTATATCAATGCTGTAAAACCCGGAAATTTTGTAGAATTTCCTGTAACGCTTGACGGATTATCGACCATAACAGGTGTTGAGATCTCTCTTGACGGTGCGGCAAGCAGTGAAGACGAGTGGCAGTTAAAGAGTATTTCTCTTACTATAGTAGACAATCTCAGTAAGGTAAGAGTTTATGGACAGCAATTAGATGCTGGGGGCGAAAGCTCAGGATACAGGATAATAAGGGCTATGGAACGAACAGTTATCCCACCGTTCCCGATAGACCTTAAAAAGCATAAGCTTTTTGCTTCTGGTGATTCATATCTGTTCTCGACAGAGACAGGTTCATCAACGTCAACAGGCGGGGTAAATTATAATGATCTTCGTTATTCGATGACATATGAACAGACACAGTATAATCTTGGCTTTGTTAAAAGACTAAAAACCTATGATGTAACTGTTAAAGTTGCCGATGATTCAACATCGAAGAATGTAAACGGTGATGCAGGTTCTAAAAACCAGTTCTACTTCCAGCTTGAGTTCAAAAACGGAAAGAGCGGATTTGTTCTTGCTAATCAGCAGCTCACTGCCGACGGATTCAGATCCGGTCAGAAGGAAAACTTTGCTGTATCAGTAAACCGTGATTATAACGATCTTAAACGTGTAAGAATAATCCCTGAAGACCTTTCAAGTGACAGTGATGTATTTGATAAGCTTAATATTGAGAATATAACAGTCACAGAACGTACCACCGGTGGTTCAGCCGTTCAGTATATCATTGATAAGGTAGGCTGGATAGACATTGATTACCATGACAGTGCTGCACAAGGCTCTATCAAGGGTCAGGAGGGAAGAACTTTAGAAGCTATCTCTCATAAATTCAATGTTTCTTCCAAGAAAAATGTTATCAACCTTCTTTGTGAAGTTTCAACAGAACCATGGGATACAGATTTTTTACAGGTACACGGAAGCATAGCTTGTGATCTCAGATACATTGACACAAGCGGTCAGCCGCAGACTATCAGTTTTGATGTCGTTGAACGAATGGCTGATTACATGAAAAAGACTCCGAAAACGTATGAAGCTGCAAGTGATGGAAGCAATCAGGCACTGTATAATAATATGGGTGCACTGTCCGATCCGGATTGGATGCTAAGACCTAATCATACAGACAGATTCATACTGCCTCCGCTTGCGGATGTTGAAAGCATAAAGGGAATGACACTTTATGCGGTCAGCAGAAATAATAAGCCCGCAAAGTGGGTAATAAGCGGTATTTCAATCTCAAGAATAATTTCTGACAGCGGTACTGTTGAGCTTACAAAAAATGAAGAATACTACAGAAAGATGCAGACAGAATCGCTTTGTCAGATGGTCATGAATTCAAAACAGGTAGAACTTTATCTGCCGGCAGGATCGCCTGAACCGTTAGAAGTAGAGTTCTCTGATAATATGATAGAGTGGTCAGAAAATGCTGCATGGATCTCTTCAGTAACAAGACTTCCTGATTCCGAAAACGATACTCTTGATATTTACATATATCCGGAAGCAACTTCCAGGGATATAGCAGATGTCAATGCAAGTGTTGCAGTACAGTATACACTTCCGTTCTCACAGGTAATGCAGGCTAAGGAGAGCACTCTCCAGACATTAAACAGCGGAACAGAAGATGCAGTATTCGTTTGCAAGGGATTGTCTGTAAACGGAATGCAGAACTTATGCGAAATGGGACTGCGTTGCAGGAATTCAAGTATACTGTTCAATCATGCGATAGTACAGCAGATAAGAGACGATGTAGTTGTCAAGACGTATGATTTCAATTTCGGCGATGCGTCAGCGCTTTTGGGACTTTCAGCAAAACCAAAAGATTCTACAGTAGTTCATGAACCTAAAAAACAGGTACTTATGCTTTCATTCGGTACTGAAACAGAGGATATAACATTATTCCCTGAACAGAATGATATAGCAGTATCACTGAAATACCGTTCAACGATCGACGACGGTGAATACGAGTTCTATACGCCTTATGTATATTTCACTGATGTGGGTATTGAAAGGATCACAAAGGGTCTTATGGCTGAAATACCTATAGAAACATCTTATGTAGGTGAGATAACCGGATATCGTATAGTTTCATTCGGTAATATAAAGGCTAATATAGAAGGTGCTCTTGCTATAAATTACGATTATAAGGAAAAGAAGACTGACGAAAAAACAGGCGAAGTTGTTTATTCGGGAGAAAAACGTGAGAGCTGCACAAGCTTTGACGAAAGCTTTACACTTAAAAATGCTATAATCGAATTGGATGCAACAGCAAAAGGCATGAAGGGCGAAGGATCACTTACACCGCTCGATCTTATAATCAATACTGGCAGCGCTGTGGAAGGTAAGGAAAGCGGTACTGATACAGCTGTAAGAATGACGTTTGCATATACGAATCATTCGGGTACAGTAATTGAACCGCCGTTCACAGTAAACGATATCAGAAATTATATCCAGCCTAACAAAAAGA
>CADBQZ010000016.1 GCA_902796865.1 uncultured Ruminococcus sp.
AGATACGTTAGAGCCAAGTGTAGGGGCTGGCGACCTCGACAGCCCGACCCTACAGTTTTTCTCTGAGGCTGCCTGTCGGGAATTAAAGGGTGTAATAGAATTAGAGGCGAAAGGGCGTTCGTCCTCCGGGGTCACCCGGGCGAAAGAGCGTCTGTCCACCGGGGTCACCCGGGCGAAAGGGCGTTTGGGTGCAGCGTCACGCTGCCCGGTCACGGACGGATAGAAGTACTATTTCCGGCGGACAGAATATCCTGTACTTTCCTATCCCTGCTGAAAGGATCATAACAGAGTTTCTGCTTTTGTATATACCTTTTGTAAATTTAGGGAAGAATTTGCGTTCCGGAGAGAGCAGTCCGCCGAATGGAGTGCCTACAAGACCGCCGTGAACGTGCCCTGAGAATATTATATCTGCGCCCCATTCACTGTAGCTGTCTAAGAAAAACGGGTCGTGTGCAAGCAGTACGGAAGGCTTTTCAGGGCTTCCTAAAGCCTTATAAAGTTCTTCTGAGGTATAGCTTTCAAGTCCCGAGAATCCGTTGTTTTCGTTTCTGTAGACGCTTCGCTTAAGACTTGCACCGTAAATATTGATACTGCTGCCGTCCTTTTCAAAGACGGCTTTTTTATTATCGAGTACTACAGCACCGTTTTCGGTCATGACTTTAATGAGCCTTTTAAGGTTATCAGACGACAGGTCAAGCTCGTGATTGCCGAGACAGCAATAGACAGGGCAAATGTCACAGAGCCTTCGGATAAGAACGCCTTTGTGATAATAATCTGTCTCTGTTCTTGAAACAAGATCGCCCGTGAGAAATATAATATCCGGGGAAAGTTCGTCTACTTTTCTTATAAGCTTCTCCCAGTTATTTTTATAGCTTCTTTTGTGTATATCGGTTATGTGAACTGCCTTAAAGCCTTTTTTAAAAGATTGAAGAGACAAGGAATATTTTTTTACAGTAAGACTGCTGTTTTCTATCAAAGCATAAATTACTGCTGCCGCAAGGACAGCAGTTGAGATAATAATAAATAGTATCATTTTCTGTGAAGCACCTTATTTACCAATGTTATCACGGCACGGAAGTTTACTAAAAGTATAAATGCAAATATAAGTGCCGAGTATATATAAGCGCCGCTGGGACGGTTCACCATAATGAGCGCCATTGCTAAGAGAAGTCCGACATTTATTATTGTGAAACCGTGGCTTACTTTAAAATAGATATATCTTCTTGCGTCTATAATTCTTATTATATAGCATATGATATAGCTTATGAATGTAGTCGCAATAGCTCCGTGAACGCCGTATTTCTGTATAAGGAAGAAATTCAGTACGAGATTTAAAACGGTAACTATAAAGCTTGTCCAGAAGGAATTTTTCGTCTTTTGTGCGGCGGTGTAAATACTGCTCAAAAACATATTAAAGCACATCATAAGCACCGAAAGCACTAATACAGGGGTATAATAAACCGCTTTATGATATTCCGGGTGAGCATCGTAATTCAAAAGAAGTCCAGAAAGAATATCTACAAATAGTATTATTCCGGCAGAAGCTATATACATTATCGACTGGTATGCGTTGAAAACTTTGCGGTAGAACTTTCCGATCTCTTTAGAGCCGTATTCGGTTATCGCAGACATATTCCATGCCTGGAAGAAAACGGTCGATACCATAGAGACAAGATTAGGTATCTTTGAAGCGGCGGTGTAAAGACCTGCTGCTGCACCTCCGACTTCCCCTTCGGGACCGTTGAGATATTTTATAAATATCCTGTCCGAAAATCCGGTTATTATCCACATTATAGATGTAGGTATCATCGGTATCGAGAAACGGAGCATTATGCGTGTTATTTCACGGTCGATAGCAGAAAGGCTGAAAAATCGTTTTAGCCTTGTTGTTATAAATAAGAATATCACCGAACAAAGGTCGGAGGATATTATTGAAAGCATGAATCCTGTAAGACCAAGTTCCATTTTTGAGATAAATATTATGTTGAACATAAAAAGCGACAGTGTTGCAAGTATGCCGTCTAATGCGTAAAGCTTCATATAGCCTACCGAGCGCACGAACAGCGACACAGTCTGCCGCAGAGCCGATACTATGACGTATATAACAAGAAGATGCGTATAGCCTTTTATGAATGGTATAGTTGAAAGTATCGGTGAGAACAGGAGCATTATAAGCATTCCGAAGAATTGTACTCCCATTGCTGTTGAAAATACCTGTTTGTTGTTGAAATCTTTATCAAGTCCATATCTTATGACCGATTCGGATATCGCAAATGTAAATACCGGTATAAGAACGCTTGCGGTCGCTTCGATAAGCTCTTTGTTTCCGAGTATCTCCGAGCCCATGTGGGTGGTGTAAAGCCTTGTCAGAAGCATCGCAAGTATCTTTGAGCCAAAAGTACCGATACCAAGTATCATCGTATTCAAGGCAAGATTTTTGTATTTGTTCATATTTTTGATTATTCACTTTCTTTATAGATACTTTTATTATAACAAATTTTCTCATAAAATGGAATAGTTTTCGACAATTTTTCTTTCGGCTAATTTCAATAAAAAAAGCCATGATATATTTATATAGATAAAAAGGAGGATATATGAAATGGTAACTAAAAAAGAATATAAAAAAATGAGTGAAAAAGCATCGCCCGATTCAAATACCATAAAGAATTTTATTTTTGCATTTGTAACAGGCGGAACTATATGTATTATAGGACAAGCGGTATTGGATATTTTAAAATATATGGATATTTCCGAGGAAAAGGCTTTTGGACTGACTTCGATAATACTTATAGCGGCAAGTGCGCTGTTTACTGGTCTTGGGCTTTATGAAAAACTTGCAAAACACGCAGGAGCAGGAACGTTAGTACCGATAACAGGCTTTTCAAATGCTGTTTCGTCATCGGCTCTTGAGGCACGTTCTGAGGGGTATGTTTTAGGGGTAGGCGCTAAGATATTCAGTATTGCCGGACCTGTTATACTCTATGGTACAGCCGCTTCTGCGGTCTATGGAGCGATACTTTTGTTTATATGAAAATAAAGGAGCAGACCGTGTTAAGGTCTGCTCTTTGAAAAATAATATATTAAAGAAAGAATATCAAGCTATGGTTTGCGGAATATCTGTACCCAGTGATAATGATACGGAGAATTGTAATCGTAGTAATAACCTACGCCTATCTCGGTATAATTTGTATCTATCATATTCCTGTAATGTCCTTCTGAATTTACCCAGTCTCTTACTGTTTCTTCCGGAGTTGCTCTTCCGGCAGCTATATTTTCTCCGGCATAGCTGTATCCGATATTAAAATCATCGAATATTGAGAAACAAGGTGTGCTGTTCGGACGTGTATGTGAAAAAGTATTTACGATCTCTTTTGCTCTTACATCAGCCATTTTGCTGAGTGTTGCATTGAGAGTGAGCGGTTTTGCGCCGACCTTTGCACGTTCCTTGTTTACAAGTGCAAGTACAGCTGAAGCCTTGCTGTTTACTGTAGGATCGCCTTTAGTGGAAAGCGATGAAGCTATAGCAACAGCATCAATGATATTTCTTTTTCCGTCCAGATTATAATCAGCACTTTCCGGAAGCTCTTCATTGTATGCAAGAGCGTGTGCAATAAAAGCGCAGTCTTTGACATTTAATTTGCCGTCAGAGTTTGCATCACCCTTTACAGCAGCAGAAGCAGTGAAAGGTATACTAAATGCTGTTATCATAGCAGCTGATATAATTGTTAATAACTTTTTGTTAAAAATTCTTTTAAACATATAACATCACCCGATCCAAAATCTTAATTTAGTACATAATTGCGAAAAGGTTTAAGTTCAATGTTTACCGCCCTTTATGCGGTGTGTCCTTACCGTTTAATAATAGTTTATCACAAATAATATGCAATGTCAACAAACAAAAGAACTAAATTATTGACATGAAATTTGGTGATGTCAAACATAAATAATGAAAAATTGGTATTTTTTCTTCCACTTTAACCTTTTTGGTGAATAAAAAAGTGCAAAATTGACAAAAAATTAACACTTATCCGGGATGTGTCGCTTACTTATACGTTTAAGAAAGCCTTTTTGAAAAAAGCTTTTCTCAGCATTTCTATAGTAACATAGAATCAAGTGTAGGGGCTGGCGACCTCGACAGCCCGCAAGGGTTGAATTAAATGTAACGGGCGAGCGATGCTCGCCCCTACAAAAATAACATTACCTATTTACAATTCTTATTCAGCATTTCTTTGTATGCACAAAGAAACGCTTGCAAAGAAAAGCACAAACTTTCCTTTTTACAAAAGAAAGTTTGACAAAGAAAGAAAAATTAAGAAAATCGTCTTCAATACTTCGTACCCATTAAGCAGGTCTCGACTTGTTTTAGTGTGATTACAGCTTTGCTGATTTTCTATAAAGCATCGCAAAAGTGTATTTATAATTTAACATTTTTTGAAAAAGCACATTGTAATCAAAGCATCAAGGTAAATTTATCTTCTTATGCTTTTCGGCAATGAAATAAACCAAAATTAGACGTTTATTATGAGTAAGAGTTATTCTGATTTCTTTTGCCGGGTGACCCCGGAGGACAAACGCCCTGTCCCCTCTAATTTTATTTCATCTTCTAATTCCCGACCGGGCAGCGTGACGCTGCACCCAAACGCCCTGTCGC